>NZ_JARGEE010000210.1:0-15864 GCF_033794485.1 Streptomyces sp. MB09-02B | reverse complement strand
CCGGGGGGCGGGTCGTGGGAGGTCAGCGGGCGATCGGGGGGCGATGAACGCCGCCGAGGAGTTCGTCCAGGGCCCGGTCGTCCAGGTGTCCGGCGTTCTCGCCGAGCACGGGTGCGGGAGCCGGGTCGGGTGGGGTGTGGCCGTGCAGGATCATGGGGAATCCCTTCAGCCACTCGGGGACGCGCAGTGCCGCGCGCCGTTCTCGGTAGCGGGGGTCGCGCGCGCGGTCCGCGGCGGTGTTCACGGGTACGGCCGGGACTCCCGCGCGGCGCAGTTCCGCCACGGCCCTGTCCCGGGGTCGTCGGGCCGTCCACTCGGCGATGGCGGTGTCGACGGTGTCCTGGTGGCTCAGCCACCACTCCTCCAGCTCGTGGCCCGGCAACGCGGTGATCACCTCGGCGAGCGCTCGCCGGTGCCCGGCGCTGGTACAGGCGATCGCCAGCCAGCTGTCGGGTTCGGCGGCCGGGTAGGTGTCGTGGGGAGCGGCGCCGGGGCGGCGATTGCCGTCCGGGGCGGGCATACGACCGGTCCAGACGTACTCGCCGAGCTGATCCGCCAGCGTCCAGGCGACGGCCTCCCGCTGCGAGACGTCCAGATGGATGCCGCGCCGGCCGCTGGTGACGGCGTCCGCGACCAGGGCGGCGCCGACGAAGGACACCACCTGGTCCGGGTAGTTGACGTCGCCGCCCGACCACATGGGCCGCTCCCCCGGGTATCCGGTGACGGCCGCGAGGCCGGAGAGCAGATCGAGGGTCGAGCCGAAGGAACCGTACGAGGCCTCGGGTCCGAGGACCCCCTGGCTGGACAAGGACAGGTAGACGAGGCCGGGGTTGAGCCGGTGGGCGGTGGCGTGGTCGATGCCCATGCGGGCGGTCACGCCCACCCGGAAGTTCTCGATCAGAACGTCCGCCCTGCGGATGAGTTCGTGGGCCGTGACCCTGCCCTCCTCGGTCTTCAGGTCCAGGCACAGCCCCCGCTTGCCCGCGTTGTTGGAGGCGAACATCGGAGAGGGCGGGGCCTGGCCGTCCGCCCGGTCGGCGCTGCCCGGCATCACCCACTTCCGGAACGGGTCCGGGCGTCCCTGCGACTCGATCTTGATGACGGTCGCGCCGTAGTCGGAGAGAAGCCGGCTGGTGGCCGCTCCGGCGGTGATGGTGCCGAAGTCGAGCACGACCAGGCCGTCCAGGGGAGCCGCGTCCCCGCGCCGCACGGCCCCTGCGGTGCGGAGGGTGCGGACAGCCGGCCGGGGCCAGGCAGCGCGGTCGCCACCGTGCTCGCCCAGCCGGGGTGCCGGGGGGACGGAGCCGGTCGCGGTCCCGATCGCGGTCCCGGTCGCGGTCCCGGTCCCCGTCACGGTCCCCGTCACGGTCCAGGGAAGGCCCACGACCGGGGCGTCCCTGCGGCGCGCGCCGGGCGGCAGGACGAATCCCCGGGCGCCGAGCTGTTCGTCGGCCAGCAGGGCCTCGGCGTCGGCGGCGTGGCCGAAGGGCAGTCCTAGGCGCTGTGCCTGCGTATAGAGCTCATGGGCTTCACGGCCCGCGGCCGCCTCGGCGATCACGGTCCACCACTCCTGCGAGCGCCGGGCACGCTGGTCGGGGTCGTCGAGTCCGGGTCCGCTCAGGCGGGGGTCGCCGAACAGCTCGACGACGGCGGGCCACTGATGGGCGTGGAAGATGACTCCGACCCAGCCGTCCTTGGCCCGCACCACGCGCCAGCCGCCCTGGGAGGAGCCGGCCCGCTTCGGGACGCCGCCGCCGAGGTCGTGCAGGACGTCGCTCTTCCAGTCCATGGATGCGGCGACGTCGCTCAGGGCGACCTCGACGAGGTCGCCGTGTCCGGTGCGGTCACGGTCGCGCAGGGCGAGCATGGCGCCGTACAGGCCGACGAAAGCGGCCGAGTGGGCGGCCTGTTCGCCGCCGAGGCTGAGCGGGCGCCGGTCGGGCTCACCGATCATGGTGGCCAGTCCGCCGTACGCCTCCGCCAGGAGGCTGTCGCCGACGCTCTCGGCGTACTCTCCGGTCAGCCCGAACGCGGTGAGCGAGACGGTGACCAGCCCGGGGAACCGTTGCCGGAGCCGGTCGAGGTCCAAGCCCTCGGCTGCGGCGGCGACAGGGGTGAGATCGGTGATGAGAACGTCGGCGGTGGCCAGCGGGCTCGTCTCGTCGGCCGCCAGTTGCTCGGGCCGCAGTACGGCGCTGCGTTTGCCCGCACCGAGGGCCGCGAAGGTGAACTCCCTGGCCCGCAGCGGCGTACCGGTGGGTGACTCGCAGAGCAGGACGTCGTGGCCGAGGGCGGCGAACAGGCGTCCGCACGCCGCCCCAGCGACCGACTCGGTGATCTCGACGACCCGGAAGGTGCGCTGCCCGGACATCAGCCCTGCCCCGGGTTGCGCTCGCCCGCCCGGAACCGGCCGAGGCCCTCCGCCAGAGCGGTGCTGCGGGCGCGGAGCTCATCGGCGACCTCATGCCCGTACGCGATGGCCTCGGTCCACTCGGAGATCTCGCCGGGTATCTTCCACAGCGCCTTCTTCGACCATTCCAGCGCGGTCGCGTCGAACGAGGCGACGCGTTCGGCGAGGGCGAGGGCGGCGGAGTCCAGTTGGTCCCGGGGGACGGAGAGGTTGACCAGGCCCCATTCGGCCGCGGTCCGGCCGTCGATGCGCTCGGCCGTGAGCACCAGCCAGGCCGCGTGTTTCGGCCTGAGCCGCAGCTGGGCGGCGGGCCCGGCGAGGGTCGGATAGAGGCCGAAGCCGATCTCCGGCGTGCCGATCTGGGCCTCGTCGGCCGCGACGGCCAGATCGGCGACGTTGATGAGGGTGGAGCCCCCTCCGAGAGCGGTGCCGTTGACGGCGGCGATGACGACGGCGGGGTGGCTGCGGATCTCCTCCTGCACGGCCGCCCATTCGCTGCGCCGGTCGAGTTCCGCGTCCCCGGTGCTGACGTCGCCCTCCTTGAGGTCGACGCCGGCGCAGAAGGCGGGGCCGTTGCCGGTCAGGACGATCACCTTGGAGCGGCCCCGGCACTCGTCGAGGGCACGCACGATGCCTACGCGGGCCGCCCGGTTCATGGCGTTGCGCTTGTGGGGGCGGTTGAAGGTGATGCGGGAGACGCCGTTGTCCTGGTGCTCGACGAGGACGACCTCTTCGGTCAGGGAGGTGCTCACGGGGTGACTACCTTGAACTTCGGGATGGCGCGGTCCTCCGAGACCTGCTCGAAGACGACCTCCAGCGGCATGCCGCACTGCAGGTTCTCGGGCGGGTCGACCAGGGTGGTCATCAGGTACGGCCCCTCCTCCAGCTGTACGAAGGCCACCAGGTAGGGCACCTCGTCGGCGAAGGCGGGAAAGTACTTCTGGTGCATGACGATCCAGGACCACAACGTGGCCCTGCCGCCGGCCGCGCGCCACTCGAAGTCGGTGCCGAGGGTCACCGGGTCGACCGGGGACTCGGGGAAGCGGGGGGTGCCGGAATCGCCGTACTGGAGGCGGAGTTCACCGGCGAGGGTGCCCTCCCAGAAGTCACGGTTGGCTTCCGTGACGGGCGGGAGCATCTCGATGAGCTGCTGGTTGTCCATGGGTGTACTCACTCCCCGACCAGGACGTGCGAGGTGACGATGGGCGAGGCGCAGATGTACTGGGCGACGTCGCAGTCCGCCACCTGGCGGGGGCCTGCCTCGCCGCGGATCTGGCGTACGGCCTCGACGTGGTGGCCCCAGCCCTGCATGTAGCTCTCGCCGGTGTGCCCGCCGGCCGTGTTGACCGGCATCTCGCCGTCGCGGGCGATGCGGTCCAGGCTCGCCCACTTCCAGGCCTCGCCGCGCGGCGCGTGGTCGAAGCCTTCCAGGCTGAACAGGACGGTGGGGGTGAAGTTGTCGTAGATCTGCAGGCAGTCCATGTCCTGCGGGCCGTAGCCCGACTCCGCGTACACGCGGCGGGCCACGTCCTGGGAGGCGGAGTGGAAGAAGTCCGTGCTGGTGTAGAAGTTGCTCACACTGCCCCGCGCCGCGGTGGCCGCCACCCGTACCGGGCGTTTGGCCAGGTCACGGGCTTTCTCCACGGTGGTGAGGATCAGGGCGACGCCGCCGTCGTTGATGATGCAGTAGTCGTAGAGGCGCAACGGGTCGGCGATGTAGCGGGAGCCCAGGTACTGCTCCTCGGTGATCTCCTCGCGCATCACGGCGACGTCGTTGAGGGCGGCGTTGCGGCGGTTGTTGATCGCGATCGGGGCGAGTGCGCCGTCGGGAACGCCGTACTCGTGCGTGTAACGGCGGTACATCATGGCGACGTACGCGCCCGGGGAGGTCATGCCGTACATGGCGTCGTAGCGGGTGGTGGGGCTGTCGGTGTAGGCGCCGCCGTACGTCATCTTCACCGAGCGGCCGTTGTTGCCGTACACGCACGCCACCACGTCCGCCTGACCGGTCTCGATCAGGGAGACGGCGTGCTGGACGGCGACGCCGCTCATCCGGCCCGATCCCTCAAGGGCGTTGATGACACGGGGAGTCGGGATGCCGAGCACATGGGCGCCGTGCTCGTAGTGGATGCGGGCCGTGAGGAGGCCGTCGACCTCGTCCTTGCGCAGGCCGGCGTCGTCGAGCGCGAGGCGCAGGGCCTCGGCGCCGAGGGCGTAGGCGTCGCGTTGCGCGTCCTTGTTGGCGTAGAGAGCGCCGAAGTCGGTCTGGCCGACGCCGACGATCGCAACTTGCCTTCGTTCAGGCATGGTTCAGTCCTGGGTGTGGGTCATTTCGGGAATGACGGGATGACGCGATGGGCCGTGAGGTTCGGTTTCCGCCGCCCGGCCACCGATCGCGGGAAGGTGAGGGTGAAGCAGAGAAATGCTGGGGAGTGCCCCCGGGCGCCGGCTGTCACGTGCCCCGTGACGCGGGCGGAGGTGGGTGCTGCTCAGCCCTGCGCGAAGGGGCACCTGGACGCGTCGCCGGTGCCTTTGTGAGCGTGGTCGTGCGGGCCGTCCAGGAGGGGAAGTGCCTGGATGTCGGCCATGAGGTCGCGCGCGTGCTCCATGGCGAAGGCGCGGCTGTGCGGGTTGGTGGCGATGACCGCCGTACCTTTGAACAGGCCGTCGAAGGCCGCCGCGGCGACCTCGGCGGTCTCCTGGGCGAACGGTTCGATGGCGGCGGCCACCTGCGGATCGGCGGCGACAAGTGCCCTGACCCGCTCGGTGCGGACCCAGCCGGGGGCCAGGAGAGAGACGCCGACGCCGAAGTGCTCCAGGTCGCGGCGCGCCGTGTCGGTGAGGCCGAGTGCCGCGTACTTCGACGCGGTGTAGACGCTCAGTGGAGCCACGTGGGGCGGGACGCCTAGGGAGTGCTCGGAGCCGGTGTTGAGGACATACGCGGCTTCGCCGCGCGCCGCACTGTCCTTGAGCAGCGGTGCGAAGGCGTGGACGACGTGGAACATGCCGAGCACGTTGACGTCGAAGACACGTTGCGCCTCGGTCGGGTCCACGTCCTGGAGCGCACCGGCCACAGCGATCCCCGCGTTGTTGCACACCACGTTGACCCCACCGAACCGCTCGACAGTGGCCTCAGTCAACTTCTTGACCTGGGAGTAGTCCGAGGTGTCGGTCCGCAGCCACTCCGCCGTGGCACCCTCGCCCCGCAGGCTCTCCACCGCCGCGCTCGCGTCCTCCACGTCGGCGATCATCACCCGGGCTCCACGGGCCGCGGCTTCGCGGGCGAGGGCCAGTCCGACGCCGGTGGCGCCGCCGGTCACGACGACGACGGCTTCCGTCAGAGTGCTCATGACCGGGCCTCCTGCCGGTCGTCCGTGGCGGCGGTGTCGGCGGTGACGGTGACGGGCATGGACAGGAGCTTGTTGATGAAGGTGCTCCAGCCGCGCCTGGGCTCGCCGTTCAGGGCGCAGCCGATGCCGCGACGGTGCATCTCCTCGAAGAGGATCTTTATTTCGAGCTTGGCGAGGTTCTTGCCGATGCAGTGGTGAGGCCCGTTGCCGAAGGCCATGTGCTCGTTCGCGGTCCGCTGGGGGTCGAAGCGGTGCGGGTCGGCGAAGACGGCGGGGTCACGGTTGGCGGCGGTGAAGAACATCTGCACCAGGTCGCCCTCACGCATCCGCGTGCCGTGGAAGTCGGTGTCCCGGGTCACCGTGCGGGCCATGTTCATGGCCGGGGTGACGAACCGCAGGAACTCGTCGACCAGCCCGTTGAGGTTGCCGGCGGCGACGGCCTCGCGGGTGGCGTCGGCGATCTGCGGTTCCTCCAGGATCAGCCGCATCGACTGGGCGATCACCGTGTGCGTCGTCTCGAATCCGGCGACGAGGAGCAGGCTGAGGTAGTGCAGGAACTCGGGATGGCTGATCTCGCCGCGCTCGACGCACTGGGCGAGCACGGTGGCGAAGTCGTCCTGGGGGGCCCGCAGCTTGTCCGCTCGCAGCTGGTCCAGGTAGGCGAAGATCTCCGGAAGCAGCGCCAGGGCGGACGCGCCGCCGTCGGGCTGCTCCATGGCGTCGAAGATCGCGAGCGTCCAGTCCACGATGCGCTGACGGTCCTCGTACGGGACTCCCATCACGCGTGCGATGACGCGGGAAGGGATGATGGCCGCCACGTCGTCCACCCAGTTGACTTCGCCGCGGGCGGCGATGTCGTCCAGCACCTCCACGACGATCTCCCGCACCCAGCCGTCGAAGTTGGCGATGACCCGAGGTCCGAAGGACCGGGCGGCGGCCCGGCGCAGGCGGCTGTGGACGGGCGGGTCGTTGTACATGATGCTGTGCCGGAACTCGCTCTCCGACGAGGGCAGGCTCGGGAAGAACGGACCCCACTGGGAGCTGAAGAGCTCGGGGTTCCGTTCGATCTCGGCGATGTCGGCGTGCCGGGTGAGGCACCAGAACCCGCCGTTGAGGGTGCCCGCCTTCGCGGGCTGCCAGTACAGCCCCGGCAGCTCCCTGACCGCGTCGAGCGCCTCATGGGGCACCCGGGAGGCGAAGGTCGCCGGGTCCGACAGGTCCGGTATCGCCGGGGCGACGGTGTCCATACTCATAGCTGCACTTCCTTGTGCTCTCGGTCCTTGCGCCGACCTTCACTGTCAGTCGGCTTCCTGCTTCAGCAGATTCATCGCGACCTTCGCGGAGACCCTGGCCGCGGCGACATGCCGCCGGGCCACGTCCGCCGCGTCGGCGGCGGAACCGTTGCGGATCGCCTCGACGAGATCGGCGTACTCCTGCTTGGTGACGGCCATACGGCCCGGAGTGGCGGCGGAGATGCGACGCAGGGCGTGGATGCGGCTGTAGAGGCCGCCGAGCAGCTCCGCCAGCATGGGGTTGCGGCAACCGTCGAGCAGGACCTTGTCGAAGCGGTCGAGGACGTCCTTGTTGTCGTCGCCGCCCGGGGTCACCTGCTGAGCGACAGTGGCCAGCGCGTCCACCTCCTCCCGTGAGGCCCGCTCGACGAACAGGCGCACGGCGAGCGGCTCCAGCTCGGCGCGGATCTCGTAGATCTGGTCGACCTCGTCCTCGCTCGGGATGCTCACTCGCAGACCGCGGCTCGGCGACTCCTCGACCAGCCCTTCGGCCTGGAGACGCCTCAGCGCTTCACGCACCGACGTGCGACTCACTCCGGTGAGCTCGGTGAGCTCGCGCTCGGTGAGTCTGCGACCCGGCTGCAGGGCCCCGTCCAGGATGGCCGCGCGCAGCGCGTCGACCACCTTGTCCCGTACGAGCTTGTCCTGCGTCACCCGAAGATCGAGTCTGTGCCCGGCCACGTCGCACCTCTGCTTCTCAGGGATGAAGTTTGTATGACGGAATACAGAGTGCCGCCGACCGAGTGCCGTAGTCAATGGGTAGAGGACATCTCGTGCGCAGGGCGACGGTCGGATGTTCCGGCAGATGACGATGGCCCGACACCGAAGCCGGCCTGGCCCGAGGCGCGCGGGGACCCGTGAGCAGCCGGCCCGCCCCGGCGCCTACACGGACCTGGGCCACGGACGTTCTCCTCACGACCGGAGGAAGACACTGCGCGCAAGGGGCTCGCTCGACGCGAGGTCGGCTCGCAGCTCGCCGCACATCGAGCGGAGCATGCGGGCGGCAGCACAGCGACTCGCCGTACGAGTGATCGTGAGACCGGGTGTCATACTGGCGCCTGACGATCGATGCAGGAACTGAGTGAGCACGGAAGGGATCTCGGGTGGACAGGGCGGCTGGACGCACGAACACCCGGAGCATCGCCCGGGCCGCCGTGCGTGCGGAACTGGCCCACGTGGCGTTCGACCTGTTCCTCCGCGAAGGGTTCGAGAAGGTCACCCTCGATGACCTCGCCTCTGCGGCCGGGGTCTCCCGCAGCACGTTCCTGCGGTATTTCGGCAGCAAGGAAGAAGCGGTCCTCAGCGTCTTCGACACGCACGGCGAGCAGGTGGCCGACGCCGTGCGCGCCCGCCCCTCCGACGAGGACGACTGGACGGCGCTGCGCCGCGGGCTGGACGCCGCCCTGGAGCACTACCGTCGGGACCCGGCCAAGGCCTTGAGGATGACCCGGCTCGTCCTCGACACTCCCGCGCTGTGCGCCCGGCAGTTGGAGAAGCAGCGCGGGTGGTGGCCCGCCCTGGCCCACGCCCTCGCCGAGCGCTCCGACCCCCCACAGCCCGTGACCCTGGCCATTTCGGTGAAGGCCGCGGCAGCCCTGGACTGCCTCAACATCGCCCTCGACCACTGGACCGCTTCCGGCGGTCACCTCGATCTCGTCGATCTGCTGGACGAGGCCTTCAGCGCGCTCACCCCTCGGTGACGCAGTGACGCACGGGTAGCGCCCTTCATTCGCGGCCGGACACCACGGCTTCCGGACTCCCCTCTTTCCCGGTTCACCTTTCCCCGTCCGGCACGCCGTCCGCCCGTCGAGTGGCACCCTGTCCGACTTCGACGCCACCCTCGTCCACCCTCGACGGTGACCCCTAGTCTCCAAGCTGACACTCAGTTCCACTTGTGATACTCATATGCCAATCTTCCTCGTGAGTCTGGAGTTGTGATGTCCACGCTTCTCAGCGGCAAGACCGCATTGATCACCGGATCGACCAACGGCATCGGGCGCGCCATCGCCGACCTCCTGGCCGAGCGCGGCGCCCATGTCATCGTGTCCGGACGCAACGCCGAGCGCGGTGCACAAGCCGTCGCCGACATCCGGGAAGCGGGTGGCAAGGCGGACTTCGTGCGGGCCGACCTGACATCGGCGGACAGCGCCCGGACCCTGGCCGAACAGGCCCGGTCGGTCACGGGGCAGATCGACATCCTGGTGAACAACGCGGGCGTGTTCCCCGAGGGCACCACGACCGACACCACGGAGGAGGTCTTCGACGCGGTCTACGGCACCAACGTCAAGGTGCCCTTCTTCCTGGTCGCCGAACTCGTCCCCGCCATGGTCGAGCGGGGCGCCGGCGCGGTCGTCAACGTCAGCTCCTTCGCCGCCGACAAGGCGGCGCCGGACAGGGCCGCCTACTCATCCAGCAAGGCCGCCCTGAACAACCTCACCAAGGCGTGGGCGAAGCAGTACGGCCCGTCCGGCGTACGCGTGAACTCGGTCGCACCCGGCCCCGTTCTGCCCGAAGAGATCCAGGCCGCGATCGCCGCCGATCCCCGGGCCGCCGCCGTCACCCAGGCGCTTCCCGCCCGCCGGTTCGGCCTGCCGCGCGAGATCGCCGAAGCCGTGGCATACCTCGCCTCCGACGACGCCGCCTTCGCCCACGGCGCCTTCCTGAACGTCGACGGAGGCGCGGGTCTGGCCTGACCGGCGCGGAGCAGCGGACCGCCCTTCCACCGCACCGAGACTCCGCACCCAGTAGTGGAGGGCGGAGCCTCTGCGGCCGACGAAAGCGGCCCTGCCACGGTCCGCGGCGACGGAAGCTGCTCTGCCACGGTCCCCCGAGCCCGCCCTCAGCTGGAAATCAGGACCGGACGGCCGTCCCACCCCTGAGCCTTCGCACCAGGTCGACGACCAGCCCACGCAGATGGTCACGATCCCGGGCCGCACCGAAGACGTAGCGGTCCGGACGGACGATGACCGCGGCCGCGTCGAACTGCTCGGACCAGCCGCGGACGAGGCGGTCGGGATCCATCTCCTCCGTCACATGGACGATGTGCCCGCTCACCTCCGCCCAGGTCCCCCGGAGTTCCTGGTCGAGCACGTCGTCGCGATGCACCACGAGCCAGAAACCCGCACCGATCACGTCGTCCAGCAAAGCGCCCTGTGACGTACGAGGCTGGGGAAACAACTCGCCCGCGGCCACGCCCGGCCCGCCCTCGTCGAGGGCGATGAGACCGGAGTCGAGGCCCGGGATCGACTTCTGGCGGACTGACGTCATCCGGGGCAGGTTGCGAAGGGTGTCGTCCCGGCGCGCGGCCTCGACCGGGTCGGTCTCGCCGATGATGACGCCGAGCGACTTCGTCGTCTCGACGACGGCCCGGACATGGGGCTTGCGCTCCTGGCCGTAGGTGTCGAGGAGAGAGGCGTCGAATCCCTGGCGTTCCACGCCGTCGAGCTTCCACGCGAGGTTGACCGTGTCGCGGATGCCCGCACACATGCCCTGGCCGAGAAACGGGGGCATCTGGTGGGCCGCGTCGCCCATGAGGAAAATTCTTCCGTGGCGCCATCGGTCGACGACCAGAGCGTGGAACCGATAGACCGCGACGCGCTGTATGTCGACCTGGCCGACATCGACGAACCGGCCGAGGACCGAGCGGACCTTCTCCGGAGCCCGGAATTCCTCCGGGTCCTCGCCGGGCAGGAGTTTGATCTCCCATCGGCGCAGCGCACCCGGTCCGACGATGTACGTACCCGGACGCTCCGGGCGACAGTACTGGGTCACCCGCTCGGGCAACTCGGCGTCGCCCGACACGTGCGTGTCGACCACGACCCACCACTCGTCGAAGGCGAGGTCGTCGAGGGAAGCGGCGAGGTCGCGGCGGACACCGCTGCTCGCGCCGTCGCAGGCCACCAGGTATTTCGCGGACAGTACGTCGTCGTCGACCTGGACCCGCACACCGTCCTCGTCCTGCCACACGGCACGACAGGACCGTCCGAGCATCACCTCCACGTTCGGGAACCGGTCGACGCCGCGCCGCAGTACGGCTTCCAGCTCGGGCTGGCAGAACATGAAGTTCGGTTCCCAGCCGAGGAGGTACGGGGGCGGCGCCGGCTCGTAGTGCTTGATCGGCAGACCGTCGGCTCCGACGAAGTCCGTGCCGGGGTGGGGGACGGTGCCCCGCGTGATCTCTTCGGCCAGGCCGATGTGCTGGAAGACCCGCATGGCCTCGTGATCGGCGGTGATGGCGCGCGGGTCGGCGTAGACGGTCCTGCTCCGTTCCACCACCGCCACCCGCCAGTCACGCTGACCCAGCAGGTTGGCCATGGTGGCCCCGGCAGGACCGTAGCCGATCACGATGGCGTCGTAGCTCATCGGACCGACCCGAGGCGGGAAGGCGTGGCGGTCGTGGCGCCCGCGCGGTCGTCGGTCACGGTCTCCGACCTGCTGTCGCGGTTCCGGGACGTCCGGCTCGCCTTGTCGCGGTTCCCGGATGTCGGGCTCGTGGGCTTCACGTGTGCCTCCTCGCGTACCTACGACGTGTGGGTCACCGCACTATGGGGGCCCGTCTCCCTCAGCGGCAAGGGGCGTTGTCCGCTCAGTGGACATATGTTTTCGCTGTTGAACGGCCCTTGACGGCCACGTGTTCGCGGAGCAATGTCGATTGCATGGACAAAGTTGTCGGCGAAGGTCCGTTGAGCCGGGCGGTCTCGGTGCTGCGTATCCTCGCGAACGCCGGGCCCACGGGAGCCGCGCTCACCGAGATCACCCAGCAGGTCGATCTGCCGCATGCCACCGTCCACCGGATGCTGGGGCAGATGATCTCGCTCCGGCTGGTGCACCGGACCGCCGGCCGCCGGTACACGCTCGGCGCCCTGACGTTCGAGTTCGGTCTGGCCGCCGCCCAGAGCTTCGACCTGCGCGGGATCTGCGGCCCCCATCTCGAACGGATCGCGGCGGAGTCGGGACACACCACCTACCTGACCATCAGGAGCGGCAACGAGGCCGTGTGCGCCGACCGGCGGGAGGGGTCCTTCCCCATCAAGGTCATCGCCCTGAACATCGGCAGCCGCCGTCCGCTGGGCATCGGAGGAGGCGGCCTCGCCATCCTGGCCGCGCTGGAGGACGAGGAGTGCGCGGACGTCGTCGACTCGGTCAAGTCGGTCCTCGCCGAGCAGTGGGGGACGTCCGAAGCCGAGGTGTACGACCAGGTACGACGAACTCGCCAAGACGGTTACGCGCTGATCCACAACACCATCACCGCCGGGGTCAGCGCGCTGGGACTGCCGATCCGCGACTCCCTGGGTCGCGCGGTCGCGGCGCTCAGCGTCGGCACGGTGAGCAGCCAGATGTCGGCCGCCAAGGTGCGCTCGATGTCGGCGCTGATGAGATCCCGGGCCCTGGCGATCGAGGCCGGTCTGCACGCAGCCGGTACGCCGTGACCCGCCGGCCGCGCCCCCGCCTCACCCTGTCCTTCGAGCTCGGCCCAGCCAACGACCAGCGCGTACTCACCTGCCCACGCCCCCACCGCTGACCGCCCCGGACACCGGTGCAGTCTCCGTCATCTCCACGCACCCTCGACCGCCGGGGTCAGCGGGGGGGCCGGGCGGGCCGCCGACTGACCGACGGTACGAGGCAGACATGCGCGTAGCCCGGGGTACGCCGACGCCGTGCCGAGGGGTTCTCGGACCGCTCCCACCCACGGCACCACGCTCACGGGGTGCGCAAGGCGTCGAGAAGTCGGGGCGACGCCTGAAGTGCCGTGCGCTGCATCAGGTCGAGGACACCTCGGGTGCCCCCCATCTCCGATCCCCCGCCGGCCCGGCCGGGGCCTCCGTGCCGCAGGGCGGGAAGCGGTGAGCCGTGCCCGGTGGTCTGCGTCATGTTCGCCGAGTCCATGAGGTGCAGCCGGCCGTGCCAGGGGGCGGTGTCCCCCAGGAAGGCCGTCGTCCAGGCGAGGTCGTCGCCGACGATCGACGCGGCGAGGCTGCCCCTGCCGCGCACCACCAGGTCCACGGCGTGGGCGGTGTCGCGGTAGGCCAGCACGGTCGCGGCCGGCCCGAAGGGCTCCACCTCGTGGGGCGCGGCGGCCTCCGGGTCCGCGGAGACGAGGAGGGTGTCCAGGAACGCCCCCCGCCGCGGGTCGGCGTCGACCACCCGCACCTTGTCCGGGTCACCGTGGACGAAGCGCCCGGACTGAGCGATCCGCCGGACCGCGCGACGTACGTCGTCCCGCTGAGCGAGGCTGACGACCGCGCCCATCCGCACGCCCTCCGCGGCGGGGTTGCCGATGCTCACCCCGGCGAGTTCGGAGGCGATGGCGTCCAGCGCGGCGGCCTCGTGCTCCCGGGGGACGATGACCCGGCGGATCGCGGTGCACTTCTGGCCCGCCTTGACCGTCATCTCGGTCACGACCTCGCGTACGAACGCCTCGAAGAGCGGTGTTCCGGGCCGTACATCGGGGGCCAGCACGATGGCGTTGACGGAGTCGGCCTCCGCGTTGAAGCGGACGGAGCGGGCCACCAGGTGGGGGTGGGTGCGCAGGGTCCGGGCGGTGGCGGCCGAGCCGGTGAAGGAGAGGACGTCCTGCTCCTGGAGCAGGTCCAGGGCCGGCCGTACCGAGCCGACGACCAGCTGCAGGGAGCCGGGCGGCAGGACTCCGGCGTCGGTGACGATCCGCACGAGGTGTTCGGTGAGGTAGGCGGTGGGGGTCGCCGGCTTGATCACGCTGGGCAGGCCGGCCGACAGCGCCTGGGCCAGTTTCTCCAGCGGCGCCCAGACCGGGAAGTTGAAGGCGTTCACCTGCAGCATCAGGCCCGGTGAGGGGGTGACGAGGTGAACGCCGAGGAAGTCCTCGCCCCGGGCGAGGCGTTCGGCGGGGCCTTCGAGGAGGTGGGGCGCGTCCGGCAGTTCGGCGCGTGTGCGGTTCGCGTAGTCGCGCAGGACCCGGATGCCGCCGTCGACGTCGTAGCGGGCGTCGGCGAGGGTGGCGCCGGCTCGGGTCGACAGGGCGTACAGCTCCTCGCGGCGTGCGCGGACGGCCGCGGCGACCGCGTCCAGCAGGTCTGCTCGCTGGTGGAACGTCAGTGCCCGGAGTGCCTGGCCGCCGGCCAGGCGGGCGTGGTCGAAGGCGGCCGCCAGGTCGAGGCCGGTGGAGGAGACGCGGCAGACCGGCTCTCCGGTGACCGCGTCGCGCACATGGGCCGTCGAGGCGTCGGTGGCCGTCGGCGCGACCCAGGTGTCCTGCAGATAGCTCTTGAGAAGCATGGGATTGCGGCCCGCTTTCTTCGGAGGGGTCGGGGGTTGACTTCGTCGCGGGGCTGCTCGCTCGCGGGCCGCTACGGGACCGGGTGGTGACCCCAGATGTCGGCCGTGTAGGTACGGCTCACCCAGGTGCTCTCGTCGACCTGCACGCCCCCGGCGCCGATCTCGATGCCGAAGCCGGCCGGTGAGGTCATGTAGAAGGAGAACATTCCGTCGTTGGCGTGTTTGCCCAGCGTGGCCATGAGCTGGATGTCGTGCTCGCGCGTCCGGTCGAGGGCGCGGCCCACCTCCTCCGGGGTGGTCACCTCGCACAGGATGTGGTGGGTGCCCTCGTTCTTGTACGAGCGGATGAAGGCGATGCTGTGGTGGCGCGGGTTGCAGCCGAGGAAGTAGAACGTGCCCCAGGGGTAGTCGGCGGTGTCGCTGAGCCGGAAGCCGAGCACGTCGCAGTAGAAGTCGACCGCCTCCTGGACGTGCGGCGTCTTCATCACCACGTGCCCGAGCCCCTGTTCGCCGGTCACGAAGTCCACGCCGAGCGGTGACACGAACTGGCTCGGGGCGAGGCGACGGCCGCAGAACAGCTCGGTGCGGATGCCGAGGGGACCGCCGAAGTGCACCATGCGGGTCACCTGGCGGTCCCGGCACTCCTCCTCGGTGCCCGCCGTCACGTCGACGCCGAACTCCTTGAGGCGCACCGTCAGCTCGTCGATCGCCGCCGCGTCGCGCACCTCCCAGCCGATGACCGTGACGCCACCGGTCTCCGCCTCCGTCAGCCACATGCGGAAGGGATGCTGGTCCATCCGCAGCCGGTGGCGCACGGGCCCACCGGGGTCCCCGGGCTCGACCGCGAGACCTATCACCGTGCGGGCGTACTCCGCCCACGCTGTCGGATCGGGCGCGCCGATCCCCACATAACCAAGGCTCTGGATCGTCATGGCGAGGACGATATTTGTTAGACTCTTGACGGTCAAGGCTCAGACGAATACGTTGCCGTCATCGAGCCGAGGAGGACTCCGATGCCGGAGAAGCCCCGCCTGCAGCCCGTCGACGAGGCCGACCTGCAGGAGAAGACACTGGCGTCGCTTGCGCCGTACCGCGACCAGGACGGCCGGATCCACACGATCTGGGCGACCCTGGCGCACCACGAGGACGCGCTGCGCCGCCATCTCGTCTTCAGCAACCACGTGCTGGGCAAGAACACCCTGCCGCTGCCGTCCCGGGAGCTGATGATCCTGCGGATCGCCGCCCTGGCCCAGGCGGCCTACGAGTGGGACCATCACGTGCGCATCGCCCGCCGGGCCGGCCTGGCCGACGACACGATCCTGGCCGCCGCGACCGGCGCCTGGGACGAACTCGACGACCTGGACACCGGGTCCTGCTCAGCGCCACCGACTCGCTCGTCGAGCGACAGGGCGTCGACGACGACCTGTGGATCCGGCTGACGGAGCACCTGAGCACCGAGCAGGTCATCGACGTCCTCTACACCGTCGGGCAGTACCTGACCATCGCCACCGTCATCAACACGCTCGGCATCCGGACGGAGGGCGGCCCCTCCCTCCCC
>NZ_JARGEE010000020.1:0-44619 GCF_033794485.1 Streptomyces sp. MB09-02B | reverse complement strand
GGGTTCGGTGGCGGGTGCGGGTGCGTGGGGCTTCTCGCGCAGTTCCCCGCGCCCCTGAAAAGCAGGGGCTGCGCCCCGTGCTTTTCGGCCCGAAAGGGCCGGAGGCCCTTCAGGGGCGCGGGGAACTGCGCGATCAGCCCCCACCGGACCCGCACCCGCCCATCCGCCCCCCGGAATCACTCTTCCGACGCGTAGTACCAGAACTCCACCTCGGTCAGATTGCAGCGTCCGTTGTGTGCGTCGTGGAGGCGGAGCAGCCGGTACGAAGCCGTCGTCGGCAGCGACGCCTCGTACCACGCACCGTCGGTCGTCGCGCCGATCGTGTGCAGGTCGGTCCAGGTCGCCCCGCCGTCGGCGGAGCCGCGCAGCACCGTGCCGGTCGCCCGCGACGCGAACCCGGCGCGCGGCAGGACACGGAGCCTGTCCACCCGCAGCGTGCCGCCCGCGCCCGCGTCGATGTCGATCCAGCTGTCGGCCGCGAGGGTGTCCGTGTACGTCGCGGTGTCGCCGTCGAAGGCCCGCCAGCCGTTGGAGGCCTGCGTCCCGGTGCCGGGCCAGGTGATGGTCGAGGCCCTCACCATCGACGCGGTCACCTCGGTGCGCCGCAGCAGCGTCTCCCGGGAGACGAGCAGCTCGTACGCCGCGTACACCGCGTCGATCCGGGTGTCCTCTTCCTTCCCGGTCTCCCCCTCCACCCGGTCGAGCTCGGCGGTGAAGGCCGCGTGGCTCTTCTTCGTCCACGCGGCCGTGTCGACCGCACGCGCCCTGGCGAGGACGTCGGCGAAGGTCTCGGCGACGGCCGCCGCGGGCGCGGAGACCCGGGTGCCGCCGCCCACCAGGGCCGCCGTGACGCGGTAGTACCGCCTGCCGTGCCGCAGCCCCTCGTCGTCGTGGGCGAGGGACCGGGTGTCGCGGACGAGCGCGTCCCAGGCCTTGCCGTCGGGGGAACGCTCCACGGTGAACGTGAGCGCGTCCTCCGGCTTGTTCCAGCGGACGGTGACGGTATCGCCGTCGCGCTCCAGGGCGACCAGCAGGGGGCGGTCCCCGAGCGCCTGGACCTCGACCTCGGCGAAGCCGGCGTCGCCGGTGGCCACGACGCCCGCGTGCACCGCGTACGGGAAGGGGCAGAACAGGCTCCCGACCGTCACCCAGGTACGACCGTCCCTGGACACCTGGCCGTGCACGCGGTGGGTGGTGAGGTCGCGGACGAGTCGGAGGTACGGCGTGGCGGCGAGGGTGCGGCCGGGGAGCCGGCGGGTGACCGGGGAGCGGAGGTCGTCCTGCCAGTCGTGGCGGCTGTCCCGGGTGCGGTCGTGGAGGACGAGCCCGCCGTCGGCGTCGGCACCGAAGTACACGTGCCGGGTGTCGGCGGTGAGCCGGTCGCGGAGCATCAGACCGGTCACCGGGCCCCGCGCGGTGTCGACGCGGGCCGTGAGGGTGAGACTGCCGGCCGCCGGGCGGCTCACGAAGTGCAGTTCGTCGTCGATGTCGCGGGACAGGACCCGGTAGTCGTCGCCCTCGCCGAGGCCGTCGCCGTGGGCGCCGAGGACGCGGACGGTCGAGCCGCGCACGAGCGCGCTGCCCCGGCGGGCGTGGTGGAGGGCGTCGTCGCGCCAGCCGGTGCGTCGCAGCGCGGGCGAGGCGGACCGCCGCAGCTCCGTCTCGATCGCGTGCGACGCCAGGCCCCGGCCGGCCTGGTTCACCGCCGTGACCGTGTAGAAGTAGGTCTCGCCCGGCCGGGCCGACCCGTCGACGAACTGACGGCCCGTCGCCCTGGCGCCGATCAGCTCGTAGGGGCCCCGTCGGCGGGTCGCCCGGCGTACCTCGTAGTGGGTGGCGCCCGCCGTGGTCTGCCAGGTGACCAGGACGGACGCGTCGCCGGGCAGGGTGTGGACGAAGTCGACGTGGGAGGGCGGGAGTTCGGCGATGTCCTCCGACGCCAGGCGCAGCACGAGTCCCGTCCTGGGCGGCACGCTCACCCGGCCGCCGCGCACCGGCAGCTCCCGGCCGCTCACCAGGTCGAGGACGCTCGCGCCCGCGCCCGGCACCTCCACCCGGTGGGTGCGCTCGTTGCCGTACGCCTTCCGTGTCGTGTTGAGGACGAAGAGGTAGCGGCCGTAGCGGGCCGTGAGGAGGTCCGGGTAGCCCGAGTAGGCGTGGTCGGCCTCGAAGTTCTCGCGGTGGACCGTTCCCACGCCGGGCTGGAAGGTGAGGGGGGCGATCTCGCCGGCGAGGGCCTGGAGGGCGGTGGAGTCGCCCGTCTGCTGGTCCTCCATGAAGTCGACGTCGATGTTGTCCATGCGGGCCCAGTAGTCCTCGTACTGGAAGAGCCCCTCGGTGTGGAGCTGGACGATGTGGTCGCGGTCGGGGTGGCGGACGTGGAGGCGGCCGTTGCGGGCGAAGCCGCGCTGGCGTTCGTTGAGGTGCCCCCACAGATGTGTGTCGCCGTCGCGCAGCGAGACGAACATGCAGTCCACGTCGACCCAGGCGAAGCGCTCGTAGTCGGCGGTGCGCACGCCGAGCGCGGTGAGCTCGGCGGGGGTGTAGTACGCGAAGTCGGTGTGCGGGTGGACAAGGCCGGTCGGTTCCTGGGCCTTCAACCAGTCCCAGGTCTCGCCGAGTTCGAGGTCGTACTTGTTCTTCGACTTCACGGCGGAGAAGGTGGCGAAGTACTGGTGGTCGGCGATCTGCTGCTGGGCGAAGCCCACCGCCTCCCGGGCGTGGCGCCGGGTCCGGCTCCACTTCTCGCCCGCGTACCGGTCGGGGTGCGCGGCGATGTGGTGGGCGAGGGAGACGTAGTGGAGCAGTTTGCCCTCGGAGACGCGCAGGACGTAGCCGGGGAATCCGGGGAAGTTGGTGTTGCGTTCGTCGATGACCATCTCCATGCGCATGGTGCGCTTGAGGTCGTCGTCGAGGTCGGTCATCCGGGCGTGCGAGCGGGCGTGCAGGTTGCGGAGGGCCAACTCGAGGATTCTGTCGTTGAGTTGTTCGTCGCCCTCGTGGCCCCAGGTGCGGTGGAACCACTCGGGGAGGTAGTTGGTGGCCTCGCCGTAGTTGGCGACGTAGCCGTTCTCGCGGGTGTGGCCGGCCTCGGTCATGGTCGTGTAATGGGTGCCGAGGGGGAGGCGGCGGACGATGTCGCCGTTCTTGTCGAGTTTGGAGCGGGCCAGCCCTTTGATGACGTACTTGACGTAGTCGTCGGTCCAGCGGGCCGTGGTGTCGTGCTGGAAGAGCGAGTGGAAGAGGTCCAGGTCCTGGCCGTCGGGGCCGACCAGCACCTCCTCGCCGAGGAAGGGCTCCCAGCCGAGGGCCTCGCCGACGATGCGGTGGCTGCGCGCCCGGCCCTCGTAGTACGACGAGCCGATCACCCGGAGCCCCTCGTGGGCTTCCCAGGCGCCCTCGTACGTGTACATCACCTGGTTGTAGATGTAGGAGAGCCGGGAGCGGGCGTAGTCGAAGTTGGCCTTCAGGACGCGTTCCCAGGCGGCGCGGCGGGTGAGGGGGCCGCCGTCCCAGTCGACGCCCGCGAGGGAGGTGGGACCGTCCTCGGTGCCGGTGACGAACGGCTCGTCGAGGAAGTCCTCGAAGGCCGCACGACCGTGGACATCGTTGTCGGCGATGACGTTCTCGACCAGGTACAGCGCCTGGCCGAGCGCCCCGTAGTAGCCGCCCCAGTCACCCTGGTGCCCGCCCCAGGCGAGGAGCTTGGTGTTGCCGTAGTAGTCCTTGGTGTGGTTGTCGACGCACTTGAAGATCCTCAGCAGCGCCGTCCTCCTCTCGGCCGGGGTCTTCGCCGGACACCAGGAGGCCCGGGCCAGGGCGCCCGCGTAGAAGAACAGTTCCTCGACGTACCGGACGACCGACAGCTTGCCGGTCGCGGCCGCGTCCACCTTCGCCGAGAGGGAGTTGAAGAGTTTCACCTGCTCGGCGACGTATCCGTCCACGAGCGCCTGCTTCGCCGTGTCGTCGAGACCGGCGACCGTGGCGGTGGGCGGGGTGAACCCGGTCCTGCGGTCGTCGCTGAGGTCGAGGTGGCTGCCGGTGTGGGTGTAGGCGCGGTAGTAACCACGGGAGTTCGCGGTCACCTTGCCGGCGAAGGCGCTGTCGTAGGTGCGCAGGGTGATCTCGGCGCGGGTGCGGCCCCGGGTGTGCTCCAGCGGCAGCATGATCGTGGCGTAGAAGAAGCGGCCGGGGAGGGGCCGGTTGGTGCCGGTGTTCAGGGCCTCGTAGTCGCCGGAGCGGCGGTAGCCGATCTGCTCGCCGTTGATGTACGCGATCGTCTTGTACGTGGAGGTGTCGCCGCCCCAGAACTTCACGGTGAGGTGGTTCTGGTGGACCGGGTCGACGGCGACGGTGAAGCGGAGGTCGCCGCCCTTGATGCCGGGGGTGGCGAGGGGCCTCGCGACCCGCGCCCTGTCCCCCGCGTGACCGTCGACGACCTCGGTGTCCGGGCCGTGGAAGTCGTGGGCGGCCTCGGAGTCGGGGTCGCCGAAGTCGACGAGGTCGAGCCGTCCGGCGCCGCCCGCCGTCGCGCCGGTCTCCCGCTCGGGCGCGTCTCCGGCGGCCGCCGGGGACCAGGCACCGGCGAGGGCGAGCGTGCCGCTGCCCGCTGCGGCCGTGGTCAGGACGGATCTTCTGGAGATGGGCATGCGGAGTCCTCCCGGCCGGGCACACGACAGTAAACGTTCTCTGCGGAAGGTAGGGGGCTCCGGCCGAGGTCGACAAGATGTCGTGCGGAAGAAAGACTTTCGATCACCCAAGAAAACAGACAACGGTTGTCGGCGTGATCACACCGACAACCGTTGTCTGTTTTCCGCGACCCGGGTGCGTCCTCGCACAGGTCAGCAGTCGCGCAGCGGGTCCGTCTCGCTGTAGATGGCGGTGTCCTTCATCCAGCCGCCCTTGCCGTTGTCGGCGACGGTCTTGATCCAGCGGGTCGGGTGCGGCCCGCCCACCCAGGCCTGGTTGTCCATCTTGCAGAAGAACCAGCTCGGATTGGTGTTCATGGTCCCGACGACCTGGTTGGGGTTCGGGTACAGCGGGTTGTTGCCCACCGATCCGTACACCGGGGCACCGGCGACGTTGTTGCACCACCACCTGATGCCGTCCTCGTGCCGCCAGCAGGCGGACGCGGCGGACGCGGACGGCGCCGCGAGGGTGGTGCCGAGCGCGGCGGCCAGGCCGGCGGTGGCGACCAGCCATCGAAACCTCATGTGCGTGTTCCTCTCCTGTCAGCACGTGCGTGTCCCGCACCGAAGCCTGCCGACTGGCGAGGCGCGCTCGCGCCCCCTTTCGACCAGGGTCGAAAACCGCTGGTGGAAGCGTCCGTGACCACCGGCCGGCCACCACCCACCGACCGCTGCACGGCCCGGCGGGTCCCCGCTCAGGCCGTCCGCTCCAGCGCCCCCCGGTCCAGCGCGTACGCCAACTCCTCCCCGGCGGCCAGCCGTTCGGCCTCCTCCGTGACGGCGAGGCCGAGGCGGGCGACCTCGTTGCCCTGGGAGCCGGCGAGGTGGGGGGTGACGAAGGCGTTCGGGAGGTCGAGGAGGGGGGAGTCGGCGGGCAGCGGCTCGGGGTCGGTGACGTCGAGGATCGCGGAGAGGCGGCCGGCGCGCAGCTCGTCGACCAGGGCGTCGTGGTCGACGAGGGCGCCGCGCGCGGTGTTGATCAGGGCGGCCCCGTCGGGCATGAGGGACAGGGCGCGGCGGTCGATCAGACGGTGCGTCTCGGGGGTGTCGGGGGCGTGCACGGTGACGATGTCCGAGGTGCGCAGCAGCTCGTCGAGCGGGAGCAGGGGGACGCCGAGGGCGGCGGCCCCGGCCTCGTCGACGTAGGGGTCGGTGAGGCTCACCCGCAGGTCGAAGGGGCGGAGCAGTTCGATGACGCGGCGGCCGATGCGGGAGGCGCCGATGACGCCGACGCGGCGGCCGTGGTTGCCGATGCCGGGGACGAACCCCCAGCCCTGCGAGACGCGTTCGGCGCGCAGGCGTTCGCGGCGGCCGAGGATGTCCTTGCCGGCGAGCAGGACCATGGCGAGCGTGTACTCGGCGACGGGCAGGGCGTTGGCGGCGGCGGCCGTGGAGACGGTGATGCCGCGTTCCCAGACGGCCGGGGTGACGAAGCCCTTCACCGAGCCGGCCGAGTGCAGCACGGCCCGTAGCCGGGGGGCCGCGTCGAGGACCGCCGTGTCGATGCGGGGGCAGCCCCAGCCCGTGACCAGCACCTCGGCCTCCGCCAGCGCCGCCCGGACCCGGGGATCGGCGAAGTCCTCGGCGATCAGGGCGGGGTCGATGTCCACGGTCTCCCGCAGGCGGGCCAGCACGTCCGGCGGGAAGACCTGCGGGACGTTCTCGGCCGTCATGGCGAACAGTGCGCGGGGACGCTCGGGCAAGGAAGGACCTTCCGGCTGGGAGGCCTCGAAGGGCCGAGGGGGCCGGGAGAGGGCGAGGCCAGAGGACAGTAAGCGGTCTCTACGGTAGGCAGGCGCTCGTGGGGAGGTCAATGAAGCGGTCGGCGGACCGGGCGGAGAGGATGGCCCTCGACAGCTACGGCCAGCGGAGGACATCAGACATGACGACCGAGACCCTGACCAACTGGGCCGGGAACATCACGTACACCGCCAGGGAGCTGCACCGGCCGGGGTCCCTGGACGCGCTGCGGGCCCTGGTCGCGGGCAGCGAGCGGGTGCGGGTGCTGGGCAGCGGGCACTCGTTCAACGAGATCGCGGAGCCGGGACCCGAGGGTGTGCTGCTGTCGCTGACCGGGCTGGCCCCGGAGATCGAGGTGGACACGACGGCCCGTACGGTACGGGTCGGGGGCGGCGTCCGGTACGCGGAGCTGGCCCGCACGGTGCACGCCCACGGTCTCGCCCTGCACAACATGGCCTCCCTGCCGCACATCTCCGTCGCGGGTTCGGTGGCCACCGGTACGCACGGTTCCGGCGACGGCAACGGTCCGCTCGCGGCGGCGGTGCGCGAGGTGGAGCTGGTCACGGCGGACGGGACGACGCTGACGCTCGCGCGCGGCGACCGCCGTTTCGGCGGGGCGGTGACCTCGCTCGGCGCGCTCGGCGTGGTCACCGCGCTCACCCTCGACCTGGAGCCGGCCTTCGAGGTCGGCCAGCAGGTCTACGGTGAACTCCCTCTGACGGGGCTGGACTTCGACGCGGTGTCGGCGGCGGCGTACAGCGTGAGTCTCTTCACCCGCTGGCGGCACTCCGGCTTCGACCAGGCATGGGTCAAGCAGCGCGTGGACCGGGCGGCGGCGGACTTCCCGTGGGCGGCGCCCGCGACCGAGGCGATGCATCCGGTGCCGGGGATGCCCGCGGTGAACTGCACCGAGCAGTTCGGGGTGCCCGGGCCCTGGCACGAGCGGCTGCCGCACTTCCGGGCGGAGTTCACGCCGAGCAGCGGGGACGAGTTGCAGTCGGAGTACCTGCTGCCGCGTTCGTTCGCCGGGGAGGCGTTGCACGCGCTCGACGGGGTCCGGCATGTCGTCGCGCCGGTGCTCCAGGTGTGCGAGGTGCGTACGGTCGCCGCCGACGAGCAGTGGCTGAGTCCCGCCCACGGCCGGGACACGGTCGCGCTCCACTTCACCTGGGTCGCGGACCCGGCGCCCGTGCTGCCGGTGGTCCGGCGGGTCGAGGAGGTGCTCGCGCCGTACGGGGCCCGGCCGCACTGGGGCAAGGTGTTCACGGTGCCGGCGGCGGAGCTGCGGGCGCTGTATCCCCGGCTGGGTGATTTCCGGGCGCTGGCCGAAGTCCTGGACCCGGCGGGCAAGTTCCGCAACGCCTTTGTGCGGGAGGTGCTCGGTGCGTGAGTCGAGCGTGCGGCGTCGGGGAGACTTCGTAAACCCCCTTTCCTAACCCCTTGTAGAAAGTCCCTCCTCGCCATAGCCTGGGCGCCGCGCCGGGGCAGCAGGCCTCGTCATGGCCTGGAGGGATCGAGGGGATCATGTCGTCGGTGAAGCGCACCTCACGCGACATCCGCACCGCGAACCGCTACGAGGTGCTGCGCCAGATCATCGCCAAGTCTCCCACCTCCCGGCAGGAGCTGGCGGCGGCCACCGGGCTGAGCCTGGCCACGGTCGCCACACTCGTGGGCGAGCTGCTCGACCTCCGCATGATCACCGAGGTCGGGTTCGAGGACTCGGCGGGCGGCCGTCCCCGTGGGCTGGTGGCCGTCAACGCGTCGGGGGGCGCGTTGATCGGCGTCGACATCGCGGAGACGTACGTCCGCGTGGAGCTGTTCGACCTGGCGCTGAACATCCTGGCCCGCGCCGAGGAGAGCGTCCGCCCCGGTGAGAGCCTGCCCGAGCAGATGGTGGGGCACGTCGCCGCCGCCGTCGGTTCCGCGGTGGCGCAGGCCGGCACCGAGGGCGCCCGGGTGCTCGGCGTCGGGGTGAGCGTGCCGGGGCAGGTCGACCGTGCCACCGGCACCTCGGAGTACGCGCCCAACTGGGACTGGCACGACGTGCCGCTGCTCGATCTGCTGACGGAGCACATCGCCTACCCCCTCTACCTGGACAATCCGCTGCGCGCGGTCGCGGTGGCCGAGCTGTGGTTCGGGGCCGCCCGCGGCCGCGGGGACGCCGCGGTGATCACCCTCGGGACCGGTGTGGGCGCCGGGCTCGTCCTGGACGGCGGGCTGCACCGGGGGGTGAGCAACAGCGCCGGCGAATGGGGCCACACGACGATCGTGCTGGACGGCCGGCTGTGCCACTGCGGCAACCACGGCTGCGTGGAGACGTACGTGGGCGCCCCGGGGATCATGCTGAACCTCCGGGAGCTGAGTCCGCGCAGTACGCTGCTGCACCCCGAGGACCAGACGGCCACCATCGCCGCCCTGGCGCAGGGCGTGACCCGGCGCGACCCGGTGGCGGTCAAGGTGGTGCGCGACACCGCCCGATATCTGGGCGCGGGCATCGCGGACCTGGTCAATCTGTTCAATCCCGAGGTGGTCGTGCTCAGCAGCTGGGTCGCGGCCGCCCTGGGTGAACCCCTGGTCGCGGAAGTGCGCGAGGCCGTCGCCCGGCACGCGCTGCCGCGTCCGATGGCCGCCACCGAGATCGTGCTCTCCCAGATCCCCTCGGACCCGGCCTGCCTGGGCGCGGCCACGTTCGCGCTCGAAGGGGCGCTGCAGTCCGTGGGACAGAAGCCGGGCACGCGTGCCGCCCCGGTGCGCGGCAGGCCCGCCGTACGCCGCCGCGGGCGGTCCGAAGAGCGCGACAGCCTGCGCGAACACCCCTGAGCCGAGGGCCGCCGGACCCTGACCCGGCGGCCCTCTCCCCCACGTCAAACCCTTTGCGTCGCACGGACGTTCGGAACACCGAACCGAATACAACGCTTCGAACAGACTTCGTCCAACCCCTTGCCGAAGCCTTAGCCGAAGGTTAACGTCCCGCACCGCAAGCCTCTTTGAGCCACTGAGCCAACAGGCACTGAGCCGCCGAGCCATGGGCGCAGAGCCGCAGCCGTACTCGAGACAAGGACGTCAGCATGTCGGCATTCAGGAACAGCAACTTCGACCGCCGTACCGCCCTGCGGGCCGCGCTGGGTCTGGCCGCCGCCGGCGGACTTGCCGCGTGCGGCGGCAACACCGGCAGGAGCAGCAGCGGTGGCGGCGCCGGCCTCACGCAGTACTTCCACGCGTACGGCGAGGCGGGCACCGAGCAGGCCATCAAGCGGTACGCGAAGGCCTACAAGGAATCCAACGTCACCACGCAGTGGATCACCGGCTCCAACTTCGAGAGCAAGCTCTTCGCCTCGCTCCTCACGGACAAGGCCCCCGACTGCTTCGAGTTCCACCCGCAGCTGCAGATGATCGAGAGCGGGCAGGTCGCGGACCTGAGCGACCTGATAAACCCGGTCAAGGACGACTTCAACCAGGCCGACATCCAGTCGCACACGGTCGACGGCAAGATCTACGGCATCCGGATGATCGACGACCCGCAGTTCTTCTTCTACCGCAAGTCGATGTTCGAGAAGGCCGGTGTCGAGGTCCCGCAGACGCTGGAGGAGCTGGCGGAGGCCGCCGCCAAGCTGACCACGGACAAGGTCAAGGGCGCCTACCTCGGCAACACCCTGCACTCGATGGTCAACCCGCTGATCTGGTCGGCCGGCGCGCAGCACCTGGACGAGAAGAACCAGATCGCCTACCACACGGACGCGGTCGTCGACGGCTTCAAGCAGCTGCGCAAGCTGTTCACCAGCGGCGACCTGCTGCTCGACGCGCCGACCGACTTCTGGGACCCGTCGGCGCTCAACCAGGGCCTGACCGCCATGCAGTGGTGCGGCATGTGGGCGATGCCGCAGATGCAGGAGGCGCTCGGCGACGACCTCGGCATCTTCCCGTTCCCGAAGGTCGGCAGCGCCGGCAAGCAGTCCGTCTACAACGGCGGCTGGTCGATGTTCGTCAACGCCAAGGGCAAGAACGTCGACGAGACCAAGGAATACGTGAAGTGGCTGTGGATCGACCAGAAGGACTACCAGGAGGACTGGGCGCTCTCCTACGGCTTCCACATCCCGCCGCGCACCTCGATCGCGGAGTCCGCCGAGAAGCTGAAGTCCGGTCTGCCTGCTGAGGGCGTGAAGCTCTTCAACGAGTTCGGCCACTTCGACAACATCGGCTGGACCCAGGCGAGCATCACCGCCCTGGAGGACGTCCTCGCCAACTCCGTCCGCAAGGGCAACGACCCGGACAAGGAACTCACCAAGGCCGACGCGAAGGTCAACAAGGAACTGAAGAAGCTCTTCGGCTAGGCCGACGGACAGGTACTCACGACATGTCGACCATCACCAAGGACGGCGTCTCCAGCCCCGCCCCGGCGAAGGCCTCTCCGGCCAAGCCGCGGCGGGGGCTGCGGGGCTCCCCCACCTTCAACTTCTGGCTCTTCACCGGGCCGTTCCTGATCGGCCTGGCGATCTTCGTCTATCTGCCGATCCTGTGGAGCCTCTACCTGTCGTTCTTCGAGGCACGCTTCACGGTCACGCCGAGCGAGTTCATCGGGCTCGACAACTACGTGACGATGCTGACCGACGAGGACTTCGTCGGATCGCTCGGCACCTTCACCGTCTTCGCCGCGTTGATCGTGCCGCTGACCTGGGCGACCTCGCTCGGCCTCGCGCTGATGGTGAACCGGCTGCGGTTCATGCGGGCGTTCTTCCGCTCGGTCTTCTTCCTGCCGACGGCGGTCAGCTACGTCGCCGCCTCCCTGATCTGGAAGATGTCCATCTTCAACGGTGTCCGCTTCGGTCTCGCGAACACCTTCCTGGGCCTCTTCGGCATCGACAACACCGCGTGGCTGGCCAGCCCCGACCCGCCCTGGTACTGGCTGCTCATCGTGACCGTACGCCTCTGGCTCCAGGCCGGCTTCTACATGATCCTCTTCATCGCGGCCCTGCAGAACATCCCGCAGGAGATGTACGAGGCCGCCTCGATCGACGGCGCCAAGCCCGGCTGGCAGACGTTCTGGCACATCACCCTGCCGCAGCTGCGGGCGACCTCCACGGCCGTGATCCTGCTGCTGCTCGTGGCGGCCTATCAGGGCTTCGACGAGTTCTTCAACCTGCTGAACAAGACCACCTGGGGCAGACCGCCGTTGGTGGAGCTGTACTACAAGGCGCTCGGTGAGAGCCAGGACTACGGCGCGGGCAGTGCGGGCGCGCTGATCCTCACCGTACTGATCTGCCTCGTGACGCTGCTCCAGGGCAAGATCATGGGATTCGGAAGGGGTGAGGAGTCCAAGTGACCACCACCACGACACCTCCGGCGGACCGGGTCGACCGGGTCGACGTTTCGGCCAAGCCGCGCCGCGTCCGGACCGGCAGCGTGATCGGCTCGACCGGTCTCTACATCGCCACCGGCATCGCGGCGGTCCTCTTCCTCATCCCGTTCTATCTGATCGTCCGCAACGCGCTGATGACGGACCCGGAGATCACGGGCGAGGAATGGAAGTGGTTCCCCACCGACATCCAGTGGGGAAACATCAGCGAGCCGTTCGACGACCCCTCGGTCGACTTCGCGCGCTCGCTGTGGAACTCGGCGGTCGTCGGCGTCCTGCACACCGTCGGCACCCTGCTGGTCTGCTCGCTCGCCGGATACGGCCTGGCCCGCATTCCGTACAAGCACGCCAACAAGGTCTTCTACGCCGTCCTCGGCACCCTGATGGTGCCGACCGCCGTGACCTTCGTGCCCAGCTTCGTGCTGGTGTCGTCCCTCGGCTGGATCGACACCTACCGGGGGCTCATCATCCCGGGCCTGTTCAGTGGTTTCACCTGCTTCCTGTTCCGGCAGTACTTCCTGGGGTTCCCCAAGGAACTGGAGGAGGCGGCACGGGTGGACGGGCTCGGTTACATGGGCGCGTACTGGCGGGTCGTCGTACCGAATTCGCTGAACTTCTTCGCCGCGATGGCGACGATCACGTTCATCAGTGGATGGAACTCCTTCCTGTGGCCCCTGGTCATCGGCCAGGACCCGAGCGCGTGGACCGTCCAGGTCGCGCTCTCCAACTACACGACCGGCCAGACCGTCAACTTCCACCTGATCTTCATGGCCACGGCCATTTCCATCCTGCCTCTCGTTTTCGTCTTCCTCTTCCTCCAGCGCTGGCTGGTGCAGGGCATCGCGCAGACTGGCATCAAGGGCTAGGGGGTGTCTCGAAACACCCCCTAGGAAATCAGCAAGGAGACCGATGTCTT
The DNA here is from genome assembly GCF_033794485.1 of Streptomyces sp. MB09-02B. Taxonomy (NCBI): domain Bacteria; kingdom Bacillati; phylum Actinomycetota; class Actinomycetes; order Kitasatosporales; family Streptomycetaceae; genus Streptomyces; species Streptomyces sp. MB09-02B. The sequence goes on along the minus strand of NZ_JARGEE010000020.1, from coordinate 31,922 downwards.
TCCGCACCGCCGACACCACCGGCTCGACCGGCGCCACCACCCCGTCCGTCGACTACGTCGAGGACGTCTCGCCGGGCCGCGGGGCCCTCCCGCCCCGCGCCTGGTACGCGTCCTCCGACGCCCGGACCCTGTCGCTGAACGGCGTCTGGCGCTTCCGGCTGTCGCCGACCGCCGACGCGGAGGACGACTCGTTCGCCGCCGAGGGGTACGACGCCGAGGGCTGGGGCCGGGTGGCCGTCCCGGGTCACTGGGTGATGCAGGGCCACGGGGCCTACGGGGCGCCGATCTACACCAATCATCTGTACCCGTTCCCGGTGGACCCGCCGAGGGTGCCGTCGGAGAACCCGACCGGTGACCACCTGCGGTACTTCGACCTGCCGGACGGGTGGTCCTCGGACGGTGGCGCCGTGCTCCGTTTCGACGGGGTGGAGTCGTGCGCACGGGTGTGGCTGAACGGCACGGACATCGGTGAGTTCAAGGGCTCCCGGCTGCCGCACGAGTTCGCGGTCGGGCACCTGCTGAAGCCGGCGGGGAACGTCCTCGCCGTCCGGGTCCACCAGTGGTCCGCGGGCTCCTATCTGGAGGACCAGGACCAGTGGTGGCTGCCCGGGATCTTCCGGGACGTCACGCTGCTGCACCGCCCGGCGGGCAGCGCCCTCGACTTCTTCGTGCACGCCTCCTACGACCACGTCGGCGGCATCGGGACCCTGCGTGTCGACTCCGACGTCGACGGCCGGGTCCTCGTGCCCGCCCTCGACATCGATGTCGCGACCGGCGAGCCGGTGACCGTCCCTGTGGAGCCGTGGACCGCCGAGACGCCCCGGCTGTACGACGGCGAGCTGGTCACGGCGGGCGAGCGCGTCCCGCTGCGGATCGGTTTCCGTACGGTCGTCCTGGAGGACGGTCTCCTCAAGGTCAACGGGAAGGCGATCCTTTTCAAGGGCGTCAACCGGCACGAGTGGCACCCGGTCAAGGGCCGCTCCCTCGACCTGGAGACCATGCGCGAGGACGTGCTGCTGATGAAGCGGCACAACCTCAACGCGGTCCGCACCTCGCACTACCCGCCGCACCCCGCCTTCCTCGACCTGTGCGACGAGTACGGCCTCTGGGTGATCGACGAGTGCGACCTGGAGACCCACGGCTTCACCGAGCAGAACTGGCGGGACAACCCCGTCGACGACGACCGCTGGACCCCGGCCCTCCTGGACCGCGCGGCCCGGATGGTCGAGCGCGACAAGAACCACCCCTCGGTCGTCATCTGGTCCCTCGGCAACGAGGCCGGCACCGGCCGCGGCCTGACCGCCATGGCCGAGTGGATCCACGGCCGCGACGGCTCCCGCCTGGTGCACTACGAGGGCGACTGGGACTGCCGGGACACCGACATCTACTCCCGGATGTACGCCGACCACGCCGAGACCGAGCGCATCGGCAAGCGCCTGGACGGCGGCACCCACAAGCGCCGGCAACTGCCCTTCATCCAGTGCGAGTACGGGCACGCCATGGGCAACGGCCCCGGCGGAATCGCCGACTACCAGCGCATCTTCGAGGCGCACGACCGCATCCAGGGCGGCTTCATCTGGGAGTGGATCGACCACGGCGTCCAGCACCCGACGCTGGGCTACGCGTACGGCGGCGACTTCGGTGAGGAGCTGCACGACGGCAACTTCGTGTGCGACGGCCTGGTCTTCCCGGACCGGACGCCGTCGCCCGGTCTGATCGAGTTCAAGAAGGTCATCGAGCCGGTCCGGATCGACGGCGACGGCTCGGCCGGGACGGTCCGGGTGCGCAACGCGTTCGACTTCCAGGACCTGTCCTCGCTGGCCTTCGAGTGGGCGTACGAGGTGGACGGGAAGACGATCGAGGCCGGGACCCTCTCGGTGCCCGCCCTGCGGCCCGGTGAGTCGGCCGAGGTGAAGCTGCCGCAGCCGCCGGTCGGCGGACCGGCGGGCGAGGCACTGTGGACCGTACGGGCACTGCTGGCCGAGGACACCGCCTGGGGGAAGAGGGACCACCAGGTGGCGTGGACCCAACTCCCGGCTGCGGAACGGCCGTTGCCGACCGTGAGCGCCGGTGACGGCCCCGTGGCGAGCGAGAAGCTGATCTATCTCGGCCCGGCTTCCTTCGACGTCCGCACGGGTGCGCTCAAGACCATCGGCGGCGTCGAGGTGACGGGGCTGCGGCTGGACGTCTGGCGGGCGACCACCGACAACGACGAGGGCGCCTGGAACGGCAACACCTGCTACAGCAGGCTGTGGCGGGACCTCGGCCTGCACCGTGTACAGCACCGCCTGGACGGGGTCGAGTTGGGCGCCGCGGCGCTGACGGTACGCACACGGGTGGCACCGGCCGCCCGGGAGGTCGGCCTGCGCGCGACGTACCGGTGGACCGCCGACGACACCCGGCTGAAGCTGACCGTGTCGGTGGAGCCGGACGGTGACTGGACCGTCCCGCTGCCGAGGCTCGGCATCCGCTTCGGGCTGCCGTCGGCGAACGCGGTGACCTGGTACGGCGGCGGCCCCGGCGAGGGCTACCCCGACACCAAGTCGGCTTCCATGGTGACCCGTTACCACTCCACGGTGGACGACCTCCAGACCCCGTACCTCCGCCCGCAGGAGAACGGCGCCCGGCCCGACGTGCGCTGGGCCGAGCTGGGCGGTCTGCGCATCGACGGCGCCCCGGAGTTCGGGTTCACGGCCCGTCGCTGGACCACCGAACAGCTGGACGCCGCCGCGCACCTGACGGACCTTCAGGCGGGCGACGCGGTCTGGGTCAACCTCGACCACGCCCAGATGGGCGTCGGCTCCCAGTCCTGCGGCCCGGGCCCCCTGCCGCAGTACCACCTGCCGGCAGGACCGGCGGAGTTCTCCTTCGTGTTCTCCGCGACGGGGTCGTAGGGCGACTGGTGGACAGCGGCCGGCCGGTGTACGAGCCGGGCGGCCTCTGTCCGTCGGGGGCTTCGGGCAGAGTCCGGACACCTCACCGCCGGGAGCTTCCGTGCGTACGCCGTCCGACCGATCGCAGGAACCGTGGATGACCGTACGAGCTGCGGGGCCTGACAAGCCGGAGCTGGGTGTGAGCGACGATCAGGATGCATGTCCAGCGGTCCGCCGCCTCAGGACTACGGAGTTTCGGGGTGGTCCAGCCGAGGGTCTGCTTCGCGAAGCGGAAGGTGTGCTCCAGGTCTCGGCTTTTGCCGTAGTTGGAGGAACGACTGGGAGGCGCCCCCGGCGCCGAGCAACTGACCCGTAAGCAGTTCGCCACACCCTCCAAGCCCACGCCCGGACCGTGTCCCGTTCGGTGCACCGGCAACCCGGCGACGCGTGTGAAGCACCACGGTCGACCGGCCACCGCATCCGCATCACTGGTCCGAGGTGGGAGCGCCGCCGCTCTGCCATGTCGCCAATTGGGGACGCGGCACGACACGGTTGGACGGTTATGAGCGCGAGTACCCGCCCGCCAACGACGGCGGACCGCTACTGAGTCATGCTGGGCGCCGCTCTTCGGCAGGTCGCGACAGGTGAAGCCGCCCCAGACGTCGGATCCTGTCGGCCGCATCGAGAGCTGAGGGCCGGCCCGTTCTCCGCCGTGCTTCACCCGGAGGAGACCAACCACCATCAGATCCCGCTGCGCCCGCCGTGCGCCGGTCCGGCCCATCAACACCCCTCGACGGCAAGGCCGCCGACGACGAGGGCTGGTCGCCAGCCGTCCGATGCCCGGGCGCGCTGGAAGGGCGCGAGCGGTCGGCTACGGACGGCCGGAGCGCCGGCACGGAGAAAGTGCACGTCACACGACTAGCTCTCTGCTGTGGCACGGACGGTCTCGCGCATCGAGCGTGGTGTGGACGGGGCGACGACGCCCCAGCCGAGCTCACAGAACGGATCCTCATGCCCGTCACCGTGAAAGACCACCGGGTACCCCACAAGTCCACCGTCCCCGCGAATAAGGGCAAGGACGTCGAACTCTTCGTGCGGGAGCGCGACGGCACGCCCCCCGGCCACTCCGACGAGCGCACGGCCGTCCTGATGCTCCACGGCCGGAGCGTTCCGGTGCTCGCGGGCTGTGATCTCGATTTCAAGTCGTACAGCTGGGCCGATGCGCTGGCCAAGGCCGGTTACGACGTCTTCATGATGGACCTCCAGGGCTCGGGGCTGTCGCCGCGGCCGACGATGGAAGACCCTCGCAACGTCAACCCCGCCCAGCAGCACCTTCTGAAGCCGAGGCCTCCGGGTTTCACGCCGGGCCCGCCGAACTATCCGTACCAGCTGACCAATTCGGACAGCGACCGGGACGAGCTGAACACCGTCGTGGAGTGGATCATCCGCGAGCGTGGGGTGAAAAAGGTCGCCTTCATCGGCTGGTCCGCGGCCGCCTTCACGATGGGTCCTTACGCGGTCAAGAACCCGGGCAAGGTGTCGAGCCTGTTCCTGCTGGCGCCGATCTTCCCGCCTGAGGGGACGTCGAATGCCCCCGACCCGCTGCCTCAGCCCGGCTTCCCGATGTTCCTGAGCACCAAAGAGGGAACCTGGAACGGGTGGACCAACGAGGTGCACTGCGATGGGCAGCGCGAAGAAGAGATGCGTGACAAGGTGTGGGACGCGATCATGAAAAGCGATCCGGTGGGCAGCACGTGGGGACCGGTCGGTGAAGGGCGCAATCGCATCAGAAACTTCGTACGGTGGGGCTGGAACAAGACCACCGCGGCGCAGGGCGGCGTCCTCGGCGGCAGGGTGCCGGTCCTCATCGCGTACGGGGAGTTCGACAGGCAGGTGAACACGTCGAGCGAAGATCCCGAATTCAACTTCTCGGTCACCGCGCTCTACAACGCCATCGCCGGCGACCACAAGCTGATGGTCGAGCTGGACTGCGCCGGGCATTCGGTGGTGTGGGAGATGCAGCACAAGAACGTGCACAACCTCTCGAAGCACTGGCTCAAGCACCTGAAGGTCGACGGCAAGACCCATGGCATCTTCAACATGAACACCAACGGCGACATCAGCCCGGCTCCGTAGAAGAGCCGAGCCCTCGACCACGAACCGTGAGGGCCCAGAGCCCATACGCCAGCCCTACGCCCTCGTTCGGGCCGCCACAGGCACCGGTGAGGTGGAGTCCGCCGTCTCCGCGCCCTCGCCCGAAGTGCGGGCCGACGCCATCGTCGGTGGCGTCGCCCTGAGCGCGGGCGACCGGGCGGATGATCTGATGGATCCAGGAGCGCCGACCGGCGCTGTCCCGAGGTCCACCCGGTTCTGGTGGTCCCGTCGTTCGAGACTGGGACCACCAGATCCGGCAGTACTCCCCGATGACCGGTGACGTGCGGGCTCGATCAAGGGGCCTCGATGAACGGCAGCCCGACTGCGGCGCGCTTCTTCTGGATGTTGAACGACATCCACAACAGCCGGATCGACGGCACCCGGCACGACAACGAGATCTGCAGATGGGGCTGCAGCGAGAAGCTCAACCCGGCAGGAGACGGGGCTGAGCACACCGGTGGAACGGCTCACCGAACCGCGCCTGCCCGTCGAGGACACGGCTCCCTGGATCGCGGTGTCGGCGGCGGCTCAGTCGGCCCTGGAGCGCTGGACACGGCGTGCGGGTACGCCTCGGACTGACGGGGCCGGATCGACAGGGCGGGACTGACGGGGTGACACGTCTTGCACTGTTTCCCCACCGGGCCTTGCGCGCCACACCCGTGAACCTCGAACCTGAGCACAGTTCGACTTACTCGCGGTTACACCCACTCCCCCGAGCGGAGAGACACCCCCACCATGAGAAGACTTCTCGGCGCCCTCACGGCCGGTGCGATCGCCGTCGCCGGCCTCGCCACCACCGGCGCCACCCCGGCCGCGGCCGCCACCAGCGGCACGTTCAACGTGTTGACGTACAACGTCGCCGGCCTCCCGGAAGGGCTGAGCTCCGGCAAACCGGCGACGAACACCCCGCTGATATCGCCGCGCCTCGGGGCGTACGACATCGTCAACGTGCAGGAGGACTTCAACTACCACGCGGCGCTGTACGCGGGTGACAACCACCCGCACCGCACCGCCACCAGTGGCGGTGTGCCGTTCGGTGACGGCCTCAACACGCTGTCGGACTACGCGTTCGACGACTTCCAGCGGGTGAAGTGGAACACCTGCACCGGCACCAACTGCCTGACCCCCAAGGGCTTCTCGCTGGCCCGGGTGCGGCTGGACGAGGGCGTCTACGTCGACCTCTACAACGTGCACACCAACGCCGACTCCGACGACGCGGCCCTCGCCGCCCGCCGCGCCAACGTCACCCAGCTCTCCGAGTTCATCAAGGCGAACTCGGCGGGCAACGCGGTGATCGTGATGGGTGACACCAACACCCGCTACACGCGCACCGGCGACAACATCCGCTCGCTCGTGTCGGAGAACGGGCTCACGGACCCGTGGGTGCAGCTGGTCAAGGGCGGTGTCGCCCCGGCTCTGGGCGCCGACGCGCTGGTCTGCCCGACGACCGCCCCCACCAACGACTGCGAGGTCGTCGACAAGGTCTTCTTCCGCGACAGCAACGTGGTGGACCTGACCGCCACCCGCTACAACAACGACTGGGCCAAGTTCCTCGACTCCGCGGGCGCCAACCTCTCCGACCACTTCCCGCACGCGGTCGACTTCTCCTGGACCCTCAACTCGCGGCTCCGGGCCAGTGACTTCCTCGGCGGCCCGCACGGCACGGCGTTCACCGACGCCGACGACCTGCCCTCGACGGTCTCGCCCCGCACCCTGACCCTGCGCGGCGGCTCCCGCCTCGACGCCGTCTCGCTCACGCACGACGGCGGTAGGACGCTGACCCACGGCGGCACCGGCGGCACGGCGACCTCGCTCACCCTGGCCTCCGGCGAGCATCTGACCTCGGTGAAGCTGTCGCAGGGCCAGAAGGACGGCCGTACCCGGATCTTCTCGGCCTCCTTCGGCACGGACAAGGGCCGCACCCTCGCCTCCGGCACGGCCACCTCGGACACGAAGACCTTCACGGCCCCGTCCGGCTGGCAGATCGTGGGCTTCACCGGCCGCTCGGGCGACGAGATCGACAAGCTGGGCGTACTGTACGCGCCGATCGGCTGACTGCGGACGGCCTGAGGCCGACCCGCGCTTCGGCCGTCACCCGGCCTCGGGGCCCTTGATCACCGGGCGGTAGCGTCTCTGACCAGCTTGGCGATCCCATGTCAGACGTAGTGTCTGGCTCGGGTTCTGCCCATCGTGGAGGAGTCGCGTGGACGTGCAGGTGGAAACCCGCGCCCAGTGCTGTTCCTCGTGGCCGGTGTCGGCTGATGGGTGTGATGGTCGTCGTCACGCTCTGGTGCCGGTGGGCTGCGCGGGGCAGCCGTCCGCGGTCCGTGTGGGCGTGTCCCTCCGGACGCTGGCCCGCCGGGCCCGAGGACTTGGCGGGGGAGGGTGTCCGGCGTCGCCTGGGCGTCGGACGTGCTGGGTGTCGCCGGGTGGGTCCGGTCTTGGACCGGTTCGTCCGGCGGGTCTTCGGCGCGGGGGTGATGACAGCGCCCGCTTCGAGCTTGTCGATCACGGTGCGGATGGCCATGGCCCCGCGGGTGTGGTCGGTGACGGTCTTGCTCTGGTGGGTCAGGCCGCGTGCGGCGATACGCCGCCAGGCGCCCTCGTCGCGGTCGCCCTGCCAGCCGCAGGAGTCGCAGACGGCCCACTTCCAGCCGGGTGTGGCGGGCCGGTCGGGGGCCCTGCGGTGCCGCAACACCTCCAGGCACTGCGGGCAGTGCCTGGAGGTGCCCCGCGCCGGGACGGTGACCACGGCGATGCCCGCCTCGGCGGCCAGGTGCCGTATCCGGTCCACGATCTGCCCGCGCACGGCTTGGGAGAGCCGGGTGTTCATAGTGCGGCCCATGCCCCTGGCCTCCATCGAGCGGAGGTCTTCGACGTAGATCACGGTCGCCGAGGCGGCGATGGCCAGGTCGACGGCCCAGCGTGCGGCAGCCCGGGCTAGGGCATCGTTGAGGTTCGACCGGCGGCCGGACACGTGCCGGATCTCGTCTTCGAGAACCTGGTGCCTGGCCGTCAGGGCATGCTGTTCGTCTTCGGCGATGAGCCGCCGGTAGTGATCGGCCTTGGCGTGCAGGTGCTCGGACAGGCGGCGCAGCCAGTGCTGCTTGGCAAGAACACCAGCCGCACGGAACATGCCCCCGCCGCCGAGGGCCGCGATCGTTCGGTCGCCGTGCAGCCGTGCGGCCCCGGCGGACAGCAGGGTATTCAGTCCCCAGTCCACGCCGAGCGCGACCATATGCCCGCTCCGCCGCGCCTTCGGGACGGCGTGGGTGTAGGCGAGGTCTGCCCGCACGCCCTGATGGAGACGCAGGGTGGGCAGGTGCAGCACCGCGCTGGCGGGGACCGTTGGCGGCAGGCTGACCGGGCAGGCCACCCACGTCCAGTCCTTGTAGGACCGTGGATCAGGGCGCGTGGGCAGTTGCAGCCGCAGCAGCGCCCGGCCCGACTCGTCGGCGCGTTCCATGGTGGCCTGCTGCCCGTCGCAGGCGGACAGCAACAGCATCCGCGCGATCCGGGGCGCGGCCTCCAGCTCGAACACGTGCACCGGCATCCGGCCGTGTTGCTTGACGAACGCGATGATCTGCCGGGTACGGCCCTTGATGACACTGGACGGCAGATACCCCCCGCCGGGCACCGCCTCACGCACCTGGTCCCACTCCTGCGGGGTGCGCTTCGCTGGGACGGCGGGCCAGGTGGCGATGACCGCGGCGGTCAGGTCGGCGCGCCACTTCGTCGCGCGCAGCGTGCGCCCGGCGCTCTCCTGGGCCATGCGCACGATGCGGTCATTGACGCGGATGCCCCCGGCCGGGCCGACGGTCCAGCCCAGGCGGCGCAGGGCCATCCAGGCATTCGACGGCAGCTTGCGGCCCCCGGCGTCCTCACCGGCGGCCAGCACGTCCACATCGGCGGCGTTCCAGTGCTCGGCCAGCAGCGCGGCGGCCATGCCCGAGGCCAGATCAGCAGCCCAGCCCACCCTTCCCGCCAGAGCCGAGGTGGACAGGAATTCCCCCGTCTCCTCATCCACACCCGTACGCAGCAGGCCACGTACGCAGGCGGTGCGAGCGATCTCGCCCCCGGCAAGCGGCAGTTTCCGGCTCATCTGTGGCCCCTTCCCGTCCGCGATGCTGTCATCCGATCAACGCTCCCCACGGAAGGTCACGCATTCGATCCACGTACCCACATACGACACCGACACCGAGCACACGGCATGACGCCCGACGGATGAAGAATCACTACGGATATCCAAGGAAATGCGGGACCCTTGGCGTTCTCGGGTCCAGAGGTTCCAGATGAAGAGGTGGTCTCCATGGCCCGTGCCGGGCTCACCGTCGACCGGGTCGTGGAGGCCGCGGCCGGTCTCGCGGACGAGATCGGGTTCGAGAAGGTCACCCTGTCCGCCCTCGCGCGGCACTTCGGGGTGAAGGACGCGAGTCTGTACTCGCACGTCAAGAACCTCCAGGATCTGCGCACCCGGGTCGCTCTGCTGGCGGGCGGCGAGATGATCGACCGGATCGCCGAGGCCGTGGCGGGGCGCGCGGGCCGGGACGCGCTGGCCGCCTTCGCCGGGGCCTACCGGGAGTACGCCCTCGACCACCCCGGCCGGTACGCGGCCACGCAACTCCCCGTCGACCAGGCCCTCGTCGCCGACTCCCCCGCCCTGCGCCGCACCGCCGAGATCACCTACGGCATGCTCCGCGCCTACGGCCTCGGCGAACCCGACCTCACGGACGCCGTCCGCCTGCTGCGCAGCACCTTCCACGGCTACTGCGCCCTGGAGGCCGGCGGGAGCTTCGGCGCGGCGCGGGACGTGGGCCGGTCCTGGGACAAGGCCGTGGAGGCCTTGCACGTGGCGCTGACCCACTGGCCGGGAGAGGACAAGGGACGGGCGTAGCCATCGTCAGGGGGACGCACCAGGCCTCTTGAGGTCTCAAACATTTTCCGCCTCGGCGGCAACCCTCCGCCCCTTCGGCGGCGACCTCAAGGCATGACACCTGCAACACCCTCCCCCTCCGCCCCGCCCAGACACCGTCGCCGCCGCCTCGCGCGCAAGCCCGTCATCGGGTCGCTGGTGGCCGCGTCCGTGCTGGCAGGGGCCTGGTACGCGACCGCCGGGGCCGCGCCCTCGGCCCCCTCGGCAGCCGGTGATCTCACCGTCACGAACACGACCGTGAGCCTGTCGGCGAAGTTCCCCTATCTCTCGGCGGGCTACAACAACAGCCGGGAGTGGACGCGGACGGCGACGGCCGTCGCACCGAACGGCACCCTGCGGGTCGCCTGGCCCGCCTCGGACGGCATCCACGTCACGCCGCTGACGGCGGCGGGCAAGCGCTCCGGCGCCGACACGGTCGTCAAGGGGACGAAGGAGGTCGGGGGGCTCGTCGCGCACAACGACGGGTTCGCGCTGCTGACCCGGGTCGCCGACACCAACAAGTGGAAGGAGACCGCCGCCGCGCTCGTCCGCTACAAGAACGGCAAGCAGGCCTGGCGGACGAAGCTCACCGGCAAGTCCAGCAACGACACGGCCCCGCTGCTCGACGGGCAGCTCGCCTGGAACGGCAAGAAGTACGGTGCCTACTTCGTCGTGCACGGCGCGGGCGGCTTCGCCGACGGCCACTTCGGCGACAAGCTCTCCTACGTCGGCTCCACCGGCAAGAAGCTCGGCGGCGGCTGGGGCTGGGGCTGCTCCCACAACGAGGGCATAGCCCTGCGCGCCGAGACCAGCGGGAACTTCACCTCCCTCTGCTTCGACGACTGGCGCTCAGGCCTGTTCGTCTCCACCGGCATAGCCGCCCCGGACAACGCGCCCGTCGTCCAGCGCGAGCAGTGCTGGGCGGGTTACTGCGGCGGCACCTTCGCGGGCCGCACCGGCGAGATCGTGAAGTCCTCCACCGGTCGCTACGCCACCGCGTTCGCCTCGCGCGGCGCGGCCTCCGCCAAGAAGAACCCGGACGACGCGAGCGGACGGGGCTGGACGGTCAAGCCGAGGACCAGCACGCACCAGGTCGCCCTCGCGTTCCTCAAGAACCGCAACACCCCCTCGGGCAAGCCGGTCTACCTGACCTCCGCCAAGGGCACCGAGCACGTCAACGTGCGCGTCGCCCCGTACGGCAAGAACCGGCTCCTCGTCTCCTACGAGACCCTGAAGAACGCCAAGTGCGCGAGCGGCACCTGCACCGGCACCTTCACCGGCACCCACTTCCGTCTCGTCGACTGGAACGGCAAGCTCCAGGGCGCGGACAAGGTCGTGAAGGCGCGTATCTCCGGCGACATCGCGGTCCTGAAGGACGGGACGCTGACCTGGGCGTACGCGCCCGTCACCCCGTCCTACACGACCGCCCTCACCGGGGCGTCACCGACCACGAAGACGCTGAAGATCGCCCGTCTGAAGCCGTAGCCGCACGGTCGAACCGGAACGCCGCCCGCTCGCCGTCGGCCCACGTCACGACCACGTCGTGCGCCCCCTCCACCACCACGGACACCAGGTCCGTGAGCGGCAGGGGGTCGGGGTCGGCGGTGAGACGGGCGAGGGCGACGAAGAGGGTGCCGTCCTCGGCCGTCGTGCCGTCGCATCCGGGGGCGTCGGTCTCCGAGAGGCCGTGCGCGGGCGCGAGTTCGGCCCGTACGCCCTCCGCCGCCGCCCATCCCGTGACCCGCACCGGGGTGGCGGGCGCCGCGCCGCTCACCAGATGAGCCCGGACCTCGACCGCGCCCCGGGCCACGACGAGGCTGGTGACCCGCACACCGCCGTCACCGACCGCGTGCCGGGACGCGGCCCACCCCTCCCCCACGCCCAGCGGCTCGATGCCGACGCGGCCGGCGTCGCCGTCGACGATCACGCTGTTGTCGTACGTCCGAGCCGGCTCCGCCAGGGGGACGGGCTCCGTCACGGTCGAGTACGCGAGGCGGGTGTAGAAGGGGTCGTAGCGGACGTCCTCGCTGCCGTGGTTGTGGAGGCGGACCAGGCCGTCCGAGCGTGTGGACTGCAGCAGCCAGTTGGGCGGGCCGACGGGACGCAGCTCGTCCTCGCGTTCCACCGGGCCCGGTTCCTCCGTCGCCGTCCACACCGGGTGGTCCGGCGGCAGGAGCAGGCCGAGGAAGCCCTTGCTGGCCCAGTACGGGGAGGCCGGCCCGGAATAGCCCTGCAGGACAGCGGGGTTCGGGCCGTGCCAGCCCAGGGACAGCAGGCCCCGGTCGTCCACCGCGCCCCGGTCGAGGAAGTACTTCAGCGCCCCCGAGGCCAGCCGCCGTGTCTCGCCGGGCGACAGCGGCGTACGGCCGGTGAGGGCGCCGAGCCACAGCGGGACGGTCGTCGCGAAGCGGTAGGTGAGGGAGCGGCCCTGGTGGAGGGGGGCGCCGTCGCCGCCGAACAGGCGGGCGTAGTCGCCGAGGTGGGTCGCGAGGCGGTCGCCGTAGCGGGCGAGGAGGCGGTCGTCGTTCGCGAGCCAGGCGTGCAGCACCGGGTAGAGGTGCATGGCCCAGCCGTTGTAGTAGTCGAACTTGCGGCCGTCTCCGTCGGTGTACCAGCCGTCGCCGAGGTACCACTGCTCGATCCGGTCGAGGCGCTGCTCGACGACCCGGCGGGACAGCTCCGGTTCGTACCCGATCTCCTCGAGGAAGCCGCCGACGGTCACCGGGAACAGCTCCCAGTTGCAGGGCCAGGGTTCGGCGGTGAGCGCGTCGCCGAGCCAGGCCGCTGCGCGCTGGCGGACACCGTCGTCGAGGCGGTCCCAGAGTTCCTTCCGCGTCACGCGCAGCGCGAAGGCGATCGACGCGGCCTCGACGAGGGGCTGGCCGCGGTCCTCGATGCGCGGCCAGACGCCGGACACGCCGGCGGCCAGGCCGTCGGCGTAGCGGGCCAGCGCGGTCTCGTCCCTGCGGAACGCGGCGAGGAGGAGGGTGCGGGCGTAGCCCTCCAGGCCGTCGGAGAGCCGGCCGGACCAGCTGGTGCGGTCGCCGGGCAGGTCGTACAGCGCTCCGTCGGCCGTCGCGTACGGCTCCACCGCGGCCAGCAGTGAGTCGGCCGCGGCCTCCCAGTGGGCGCGGGTGTAGCCGGTGTACGGGCTGAGGGTGCGGTCGGCTTGGGGCTGGGGGTGCATGGCGCTGCGCTTTCTGACCGGGGTGGGTTTTGGGGCGGCTGGGGTGTGTTGTCGGGTGCGGGTGCGTGGGGCTTCTCGCGCAGTTCCCCGCGCCCCTGAAAAGCAGGGGCTGCGCCCCGTGCTTTTTTTCGGGCCGAAAGGGCCGCAGGCCTTTCAGGGGCGCGGGGAACTGCGCGAGAAGCCCCACGCACCCGCACCCGACAACGCGCCCCTCAGAGCCTCATCGGCTGCGGGGACTCCCTCCGCGCCGGGTCCGGGCCCTCGTACTCTCGGATGATCTCGTACCTCGTGTTGCGTTCCACGGGGCGGAAGCCGGCGTCGCGGATGAGGTCCAGCAGGTCCTCGCGGGTCAGCTTGTTCGGCGTGCCGTAGTTGTCCGCGTCGTGGGTGATCTTGTACTCGACGACCGAGCCGTCCATGTCGTCCGCGCCGTGCTGGAGCGCCAGTTGCGCGGTCTGCACGCCGTGCATGACCCAGAAGACCTTGACGTGGGGGACGTTGTCGAAGAGGAGGCGGGAGACCGCGAAGGTCTTCAGGGCCTCGGCCCCCGTGGCCATCTGGGTGCGGGCCTGGAGGCGGTTGCGCACCTTGCCGTCCTGCACGTCCACGAAGTCGTGCTGGTAGCGCAGGGGGATGAAGACCTGGAAGCCGTTCGTCTCGTCCTGCAGTTCACGCAGGCGCAGGACGTGGTCGACCCGGTGGCGGGGCTCCTCGATGTGGCCGTAGAGCATGGTGCACGGGGTCTTGAGGCCCTTCTCGTGCGCCAGGCGGTGGATCCGCGACCAGTCCTCCCAGTGCGTGCGGTGGTCCACGATGTGCTGCCGGACCTCCCAGTCGAAGATCTCCGCGCCGCCGCCCGTCAACGACTCCAGGCCCGCGTCGATCAGTTCGTCCAGGATCTCCGACGCCGTCAGGCCGCTGATCGTCTCGAAGTGGTGGATCTCCGTGGCTGTGAAGGCCTTCAGCGAGACGTTCGGGAGGGCGGCCTTCAGCTCCTTCAGGGAGCGCGGGTAGTAGCGCCACGGGAGGTTCGGGTGCAGGCCGTTGACGATGTGCAGCTCGGTGAGGTTCTCGCCCTCCATCGCCTTGGCGAGCTTCACCGCCTCCTCGATGCGCATCGTGTACGCGTCCTTCTCTCCCGGCTTGCGCTGGAAGGAGCAGTACGCGCAGGAGGCGGTGCACACGTTGGTCATGTTGAGGTGGCGGTTGACGTTGAAGTGGACGACGTCGCCGTTCTTCCGCGTCCGCACCTCGTGCGCCAGACCGCCCAGCCAGGCCAGGTCGTCCGACTCGTACAGCGCGATGCCGTCCTCGCGGGTCAGCCGCTCACCGGAGCGGACCTTCTCCTCCAGCTCGCGCTTGAGCCCGACGTCCATGCCCACACCTTTCACCGACCGACCGACCTGGATGAACGAATGAATCAAATGAATCACGGTCGGCACCGACTGACTGCCTTGAAAACCTCGTCAACCCTACGTCCACTCCCCTACTGCTCCTCCTCCGGCAGCTCACCCACCCGGTTCTCCCACTTCGTGGAGAGCACGATCGTCGTACGGGTGCGGGAGACGCCCTTGGTGCCGGAGAGCCGGCGGATGGTCTTCTCCAGGCCGTCGACATCGGGGGCGCGCACCTTGAGCATGAACGAGTCGTCGCCCGCGATGAACCAGCAGTCCTCGATCTCGGCCAGGTCCCGCATCCGGTCCGCCACGTCCTCGTGGTCGGCGGCGTCGGAGAGCGAGATGCCGATGAGCGCGGTCACCCCGAGGCCGAGGGAGGCCGCGTTCACGGTGGCGCGATAACCGGTGATGACACCGGCCGCCTCCAGCCGGTTGATGCGGTCGGTGACACTGGGTCCCGACAGTCCGACGAGGCGTCCCAGCTCCGCGTAGGAGGCCCGGCCGTTCTCCCTCAGGGCCTGGATGAGCTGCCTGTCCACCGCGTCCATGCGATCGGTTGCCTTCCGCCTAAGAATTGCGTTGTGGGTGATGGGTGTTCGGTGATGCTCAGTCATGTTCGACGAGACGAGAGTGGTGCGGGTGACGTCACCGGTGGGACTCGCGTGCCCGGCCGACGTCGCCCTCCCAGCGCCGGTACAGGCTGTGCGGGACGCCCGCCGCGTCCAGCGCCCGTCCGGCGACGAAGTCCACCAGGTCCTGGATGTGCGTGGCCCCCGCGTAGAACGCCGGGGACGCGGGCAGTACCGTCGCCCCCGCCTCGTCCAGGGTCACCAGGTGCCGCAGGGTCTGCCCGTTCAACGGGGTCTCGCGTACGGCGACCACGAGCCGTCGGCCCTCCTTCAGGGTGACGCTCGCCGCCCGTTGCAGCAGGTCCTTGGAGAGCCCGAGGGCCACGCCCGCGACGCACGCCGTCGACGCGGGGACGATGAGCATCCCCTTGACGGGGTACGAGCCGGAGGACGGTCCGGCGGCCAGGTCGCCGGGGGTCCAGTGCCGTACCCGGTCGCCGCCCTCGCCGTCGAGGTCCACGGTGAACGTGCCGGGCTTGCCGTCCGCCCCACGGGACAGCCATTCCCGCAGGTCGTCGCGCCAGTGTGCGTCCCGGTAGGAGATTCCCGTCTCGTCGAGCAGGGTCAGCCGCGAGGCCCGGGACACCACGAGGTCGACGCTCTCGCCCGCGGCGAGGAGCGCGCGCAGCACAGCGGCGGCGTATGGGGTGCCGGATGCGCCGGACACCCCTACGATCCAAGGCGTACGCGGCGTCTTCCCTGGCTTGACTGGGTTCACGACACCGAGCCTATCCGGCGGCGCGTGGTGGGAACCGGCCAAGGGGGCCCGGCCGTTTCCATGAAGGACGCGTGAGGTCGGCGTGAGGTCGGCGTGAGGTCGGGACGGGGGTTCGACATGGCAGGTGGAGTACGCGGATCTCTGAGCCCCGAGCGGGAGTGGTCGCGCGGCGGCCGTGCGAAGGCGGCGGCCAAGCTGATGGTGGGCTGGGTCGCGCTGCTGTGGATCCTGGAGGTCGTCGACGTGGCGACGGGCCACGCGTTGGACGACTTCGGGATCGTGCCGCGCTCGGTGCCCGAGCTGGTCGACGTCGTGCCCGCCTCGTTCATCCACTTCGGCTTCGGCCATGTCGCGGCGAACAGCGTGCCGCTGCTGGTGCTGGGCTTCCTCGCGGCGCTGGGCGGACTGCGCCGCTTCGCCGCCGTCTGCGCGCTGATCATCGTCGCGGACGGGCTGGGGGTCTGGCTGATATCCCCGGACAACACCAACACCGCCGGCGCCTCGGGCGTCGTCTTCGGGCTCTTCGGGTTCCTCGTCGTCACCGGCTTCGTCGAGCGCCGGCTGCTGGGGGTCGCGGTGGGTGTCCTGGTCGCGGCCGTCTGGGGCGGCGCGATCCTGGGCGGCATCGCCCCCACCGAGACCGGCATCAGCTGGCAGGGACATCTGATCGGGCTGGTGACGGGGGTGGTGGCGGCGTTCGTGTTCCGCCGGCGCCCGTCCCGCACGGCGCTCACGTCGTAGGGCGCGCCTTCGGGTCCACGGGGAGACGGCCGGTGGCGATGGTGAGCTTGCCGAGCGGGGCGTCGAGGGTCAGGTCAGGGCCGTAAGGGATGGTGTCGCGGCCCTGGTAGCCGTCGGGGCCCGGGTTCCACATCATGACGGCGTGGCCCTTGAGCGGATCCAGGATCACGTAGTGGGTGATGCCCCGGGAGGCGTACCAGCGAGGCTTGATCTCGTAGTCACGGCGGATGCTCTCCGGCGACACCACTTCGGCCACGAACTCGATCAGATCGGCGGGATACGAGCTGCGGTTCTCCGCCTCCGCCTCCGCCGGGATGACCGCGATGTCCGGGCAGAACTCGTTGGCATCGTCGAAGGGGAACGCCACGTCGCTCACGAGCGCCCAGTCCGGCGAAAGCTGCTCCTCCAGGTTCGTCGCGGCCCTCATGATCGTCTCCCCGTGGAAGGGCCTGACCGGGTTCAGCATGATGCTGCCCTCGACGATCTCCGTGAGATAGCCAGGGAACATGTCCTCGAACCGGCTGAGCTGCGAGTGCAGGCGGTCAATGCCCGAGACGGTCACGCTGGCCTCCCTGGGGTCCTGCCCTCGATGGTAGGCCGACGGTAATTCAGAGGGTCAGACCCCGAACCAGAAGATCCAGCAGCGCGCACACGAACAGGGCAATGCCGATGAAGCCGTTGACGGAGAAGAACGCGCGGTTCAGGCGGGACAGGTCGTGCGGGCGGACGATCGTGTGCTCGTAGACGAACGCGCCCGCGACGATCGCGAGGCCCAGCCACAGGAACGCGCCCGCGTCGGTGAGGACCGCGTACCAGACGAACAGGGCCGTCGTCAGCACGTGGCAGACCCGTGCCGCCCAGATCGCCGCCGGGATGCCGAAACGCGCCGGGACCGACAGGACCCCGGACTCGCGGTCGGAGTCGACGTCCTGGCAGGCGTAGATGAGGTCGAAGCCGCCGATCCAGATGCCGACGGCCAGGCCGAGGACGACCGCCTCCCAGGACCACTCCCCGGTGATCGCGAGCCAGCCGCCGACCGGGCCCATGGCCTGGGCCAGGCCCAGGATCGCCTGGGGGTAGTTCGTGAAGCGTTTGCCGTACGGGTAGACCACCATCGGGATCACGGCGACGGGGGCCAGGGCGAGGCAGAGCGGGTTCAGCAGCGCCGCCGAGCCGAGGAAGATCACGACCGCGATCAGGGCGCCGGTCCACGCGTGCCTGACCGACATCGCTCCGGTCACCAGCTCGCGGTGCGCCGTGCGCGGGTTCCGCGCGTCGATCTCGCGGTCGATGATCCGGTTGACCGCCATGGCGAAGGTGCGCAGGCCGACCATGCAGACGGTGACCAGCAGCAGCCGGACCCAGTGGACGTTGCCGTCCAGCTGGAACATGGCCGTGAGCGCGGCGATGTACGCGAAGGGCAGCGCGAAGATCGAGTGTTCGATCATCACGAGGCGGAGGAACGCCTTGGTACGGCCCGGTTGCTGCGGGATCGCCGCCGACGCGCTGGTCACAGGCCGTACTCCTTCCAGCGGCGGTCGACGAGCGCGGCCGTGGCCGGGTCGGACTCGACCATGTCGGGCCAGCCGCCGTCCCGCGTGTAGCCCTCCTCGATCCACTTCTTCGTGGCGTCGATACCCGCCTTGCCGCCCCAGAACTGCTGATAGGAGGCGTGGTCGAGGTGGTCCACCGGGCCCTCGACGATCGAGAGGTCGCGGGAGTAGTCCGTGTTGCCGAGGGCGCGCCAGGCGACCTCGTGGAGGTCGTGGACGTCGCAGTCGGCGTCGACGACCACGATCAGCTTGGTCAGGGACATCATGTGGGCGCCCCAGATCGCGTGCATGACCTTCTGCGCGTGCTTGGGGTACTTCTTGTCGATCGAGATGATCGCGCAGTTGTGGAAGCCGCCCGCCTCGGGGAGGTGGTAGTCCACGATGTCCGGGACGATGATCTTGAGGAGGGGGAGGAAGAAGCGTTCCGTCGCCCGCCCCAGCGGCCCGTCCTCGGTCGGCGGCCGGCCGACCACGATCGACTGGAGCAACGGCCTCCTGCGCATCGTCACGCAGTCGATCTTCAGCGCGGGGAACGGCTCCTGCGGGGTGTAGAAGCCCGTGTGGTCGCCGAACGGGCCCTCGGGCAGCATCTCGCCGGGCTCCAGCCAGCCCTCGATGACGACCTCGGCGTTCGCCGGCACCTGCAGCGGCACCGTCTTGCAGTCGACCATCTCGATCCGCTTGCCCGCGACGAACCCGGCGAACAGGTACTCGTCGATGTCACCGGGGAGCGGGGCGGTGGAGGCGTACGTCACGGCGGGCGGGCAGCCGAAGGCGATCGCGACCGGCAGCCGCTCGCCCCTCTTCGCCGCCACCTGGTAGTGGTTGCGGCTGTCCTTGTGGATCTGCCAGTGCATACCGATGGTGCGCTTGTCGTGGCGCTGGAGGCGGTACAGGCCGAGGTTGCGGATGCCGGTCTCGGGGTGCTTGGTGTGGGTGAGCCCGAGGTTGAAGAAGGAGCCGCCGTCCTTGGGCCAGGTGAACAGCGCGGGCAGCCGGTCCAGGTCCACCTCGTCGCCCTGGAGGACCACCTCCTGCACGGGCGCGCTGTCCGCCTTCACCTTCTTCGGCGGGACGTGGGCCATCGCGCCGAGCTTGCCGAACGCCTCGCGCACGCCCACGAACCCCTGGGGCAGTTCGGGCTTGAGCAGGCCGCCGATCTTCTCGCTGATCTCGCCGTACGACTTCAGACCGAGCGCCTTCAGCAGGCGGCGGTCGGTGCCGAAGACGTTCATCGCGAGGGGCATCGCGGAGCCCTTCACGTTCTCGAAGAGCAGGGCGGGGCCGCCGGCCTTGTTGACCCGGTCGACGATCTCCCCGACCTCCAGATAGGGGTCGACTTCGGCCTTGATGCGCTTGAGATCGCCCTCGCGCTCCAGTGCGCGGAGCAGGGAGCGAAGATCGTCGTAAGCCATGGGGTCCAGTATCCCCGAGGGGCTACCCTGGCCCCGTCACGGGGCCCGGTGCACGGCCCCGCCGTCACGTCCGGGGTCCGGTGCACGGCCCCGCCACCGCTTCCAGGGGGCTGCTGCATGCTCAGGCTGTTGATGTACCTCGTGCCGTTGGCGCTGACCATCTACGCGTTCATCGACTGCCTCAACACCCCCGAGGACGAGGCGAAGCACCTGCCGAAGATCGCGTGGGTCTTCATCATCCTGCTCTTCTGGATCGTGGGCCCGATCGCCTGGCTCGCCGCGGGCAAGCTCCGCAACGCGCCCGCCGGTGGTCGCACACCCTCGGAGTGGCACCGCAACCACCGCACGGAGTACGTCGCGCCCGACGACAACCCCGAGTTCCTGAAGTCGCTCGCCGAGGACAACAAGAAGGACGAGTCGCTCCTGAAGAGCTGGGAGGCCGATCTGCGCCGCCGCGAGGAGGAGCTGAAGCAGCAGGAACAGGAGCAGGGCGAGAAGGGCGGACAGGGCGAGAAGCGGGAGAAGCGGGAGAAGAAGGACGGCGAGGAGGCGTGACGGCGGGGCCGACGGTCACCTGAGAGCAGCAGGGCAATCCGGACAGCCGTCTGGCGCCCGGACAACCGTCGCGCGTCCGGACAGCCCTCGGGCGTCGGCGAAGTCGGGTACGGTCTCGCGCTCGGCGTGGCGTTCCGGCAGCCGGGCGAGGGCCGCGCTGTGCCGGCGGGCGGCGCGGCGCGTGTTGCGGAGCACGTTCGTGGCGATCCCGAACAGCCAGGCCCGCAGACTGGCGTCACCAACGCCACCCTCGCCACCGTGACCACTGCCACCGTGACCACTGCCACCGTGACCACTGCCACCGCGACCACCGGCACCGTGTCCACCGCCGTCATCCAACTCCGCGTCCGACAGCAGCTTGTCGCGCAGCCGCCAGGCTTCCAGGAAGGTCAGGGAGACGACGTCCTCCGCCGTGTTCCGGTCGGCCGGATGGAGGACGCCGACCGGCTCGCCGCCGCCCACGCCCGGCCGTCCCTGTGTCCCCGGTCACACAGGAATCCGCCCCCCCTCCGTTTCGGAAGCGCCCTAACCTTCCACCCGATGCCTGAACCCGGACCGCCTTCCAGCCCCACCGTCCGCCTCCGCCCCGTCGACCTCGCCCGGCTCTCCGGTGTCTCCACGCAGCAGATCCGCAACTACGAGGAGGCCGGGGTGCTGCCGCCCGTGCCGCGTACGGACTCGGGGTACCGGATCTTCGGCGACGCGCACCGGCGGGCGCTGCTGACGTACCGGGCACTGTCGAGGGGGTACGGGGCGGTCGTGGCGACGCGGATCATGCGGACCGTGCACGAAGGGGACGTACCGGGGGCGCTGGCGCTGGTGGACGAGGCGCACGCGGCGCTGCACGCGGAGCGGGTGTCGTTGCGCGCGACCGGGGAGGCGCTCCGGGCGCTGGCCGGGGAGCCTCCCGAGGAGGACGTTCCCGCGACCGACCTGCTGATCGGCGAGGTCGCGGCGCTGCTCGGCGTACGGACATCGACGCTACGGGTCTGGGAGGCGGCCGGTCTGCTCTCGCCCCGGCGCGAACGCGGCACCGGCTACCGCCACTACGCCCCGGACGAGGTGCGCGACGCCCGCTTCATCCTCGCCCTCCGCCGCAGCCACTACCTCCTCGACGACATCCGACCGGTCCTGGAGGACCTCCGCGCGGAGGGCGGCACGGAGGCCCTCCGCACCGCGATCACCACCCGCCACACGGCCCTGACCGCCCGCACGGCAGCCATGCTGGAGGGTGCGGGCCACCTGCACACGTACCTGGCACGGCCCGCCGCCGACCCGACGCCCCCGTGAGGACACGGACACCGACGCCCTCCGCGATCACGTCAGCCGTGCGGGTGGGGCAGGTCGTCCCGGTGCCGACGGGCCTCGCGCCCGGGGTGGCATATGCCTCGCCCAAGGTCGATGATGGGACAAAGGGTAAGAAGGTGATGATTACGAACGGCCGGGAGTCGGAGAAGCACCGTTCCTCGTCGCGGCAGGCGCCCGCCGAGGAGCGGGTCTCCGCGCCCGAGGCCATGCGGAGCGCGATCGAGCAGCTCTCCCAGTTGCTCGGGCGCGCTCCCGAGTCCGTTTCCGCGCTGAAGCCGACCGACGAGGGCTGGGAGGCCCAGGTCGAGGTGCTGGAGCTGGAGCGCATCCCGCAGACGACCAGTGTGATGGCCGCCTACCGGGTGTCTCTGGACCCCGCGGGCAAGCTGCTGGCGTACGAGCGCGGACGCCGGTACACGCGCGCGCAGATCGACCGGGGCTCCCGCTGAGCCACTGAGGCCACGGCCGCCGCCGAAGAACCCGGCGGCCGCCGTCCGGGCCATGGCTCGCGGCCCTGCCGGACGGCTTCCCCGTACTCGGAGGGAAGAAATCGTGACTGTGGTGCCGCAGAGCGAGGGCGGCGCCCTCGCCCCCCGTGGCGGTGGCGGCGGCTCGGGGAACCTCTACGACGTGCTGGAACTCGTCCTCGACCGGGGTCTTGTCATCGACGCGTTCGTCCGCGTCTCCCTGGTGGGCATCGAGATCCTGAAGATCGACGCCCGGGTCGTCGTGGCCAGCGTCGACACCTATCTGCGCTTCGCGGAAGCGTGCAACCGGCTCGACCTGGAATCGGGGCGCAAGGCCCCCTCCCAGCTGACGGACATCGTCGGGGACACCACCGAGTCGGGCGCCCGCGGCAAGAGCAAGGGGGCGCTCACGGGGGCGGTCGAGGCCGTCACCGACTCGCTCCAGAAGAGGCGCGGCGATGACGACGAGGAGGAGGTGGAGCACGCGCCCAGGCGCGAGAAGCAGCGCGCGAGCTCCGGGCGGAGCGGTCCGAGCCGCCGTTCCTCCAGGGACCGGGAGGAGTGAGCGAACCGATGTCGGTCTACGTCTACGCGATCACCAAAACCGAGCACCCGCTGGGCCTGGACGACGTCAAGGGCGTCGGCGAGGACCCCGCCGCACTGCACGCCGTCAGCAACGGCGAACTGAGCGCCGTAGTCAGCGAGGCCCCCGAGGATCTGTCGGTCAGCCGCCGGGACGTGGAGGCGCACCAGGAGGTGCAGCAACAACTGTGGGCCGACGGCACCATCCTGCCGCTGAGCTTCGGTTTCGTCGCCCAGGACGAGACCGCCGTGGAGGCCCTGCTCCAGGAACGGTCCGAGGCCTTCTCCCGGCGCCTGGACGAACTCACGGGGCGCGCGGAGTTCAACGTCAAGGGCGTCGTGGACGAGGACACCCTCCTGCGCGCCGTTCTGACGGAGTCCGCGCGGGCGCGCGAGCTGAACGACGCGATCCGTGAGGGCGGAGGCACGTACGAGGACCGCCTCGCGCTCGGCGAACTCGTGGCCCAGGAGGTGCAGGGCCGGCAGGAGGCGCTCGGCGAGGAGGCCCTCGCCGCGCTGCGGCCGTACGCCCTGGACGAGCGGCTCGCCCCGGCCTCCCAGCAGTACTTCGTGAACGTCTCCTTCCTGGTCGACGGCGAACGGTCGGACGAGTTCGCCGAAGCGGGCGGGGAGCTGGCCGAGGCCCTGGGAGAGGGGGTGGAACTGCGGCTGCGCGGACCTCTGCCGCCGTACAGCTTCGTATGACCGTCGTACAGCTTCGTATGACCGTCGTCCGGGTCGGACCTAGGAGGCGATGTGGTGGGACTGCTCGGGACCATCCTGACGTTGCCGGTCGCCCCGGTGCGGGGCGTCGGGTGGGTGGTCGACAAGGTGCGGCAGGCCGCTGAGGACGAGTACTACGACCCGGGGCCCGTCCAGGAGGAGCTGGTGAACCTGGAGCGGGCGCGGACCGAGGGGCGGATCGACGAGGAGGAGTTCGCCCGGCGCGAGGAGGAGTTGCTGGGGCGGCTGCAGGAGATCAGCGCCTACCGGCTCCAGCAGCAGAGGGAGACGGAGTCATGAACAACGCCACGATGGGCGCGGCCGTCCTCGGCGGTTATCTGCTGGGGCGGACGAAGAAGGCCAAGCTCGCCCTCGGCCTCGGTGCGCTGCTGGCCGGGTCCCAGGTCAGACCCGGACAGCTGGGCAAGGCGCTCGACGCCCCGTTCCTGAGCGACCTGACCCGCCAGATGCGCGCCGAGCTGGCGGGCGCGGGCAAGGCCGCCGCCACCTCCGTGCTGTCGTCGAAGGCCGACAACCTGGCCGGCGCCCTGCACGAACGCACCGCGGGCCTGCGGGAGCGGGCCGAGGGCAACGGCACGCACGACGACGACGCCGAGGGCGGGACCGAGGACGAGACCGACGGCGGGACCGAGGACGAGGCCAGGGCCGAGACCGAAACCGAGACCGAGACCGAGAAGACTGGCGGTTCCGGGTCGGGCTCGGGCCGCAGTCGGGCGCCGCAGTCGAGGAGCACCGCGCGTCCGAAGAAGAAGACCGCCGCCGCGAGCCGTGCCAAGAGCGGCAGCGGCACACGGTCGAGGAGGCAGGACGATGGCTGAGCGCGGATCGGCGAAGGGCGGCTCGGCCGGCGGCACCGGCACCCTCAGCAGGAAGGGTGAGGACTCCGGCGGGAACACGGGCACGAGCCGGCTGAAGGAAGAGCTGGAGGACTACATCGAGGCCCGGCTGTCCCTGATGCTCCAGAACGTGGGCCACGGGCTCGGCGAGGGCGCCCGCAAGCTGGGCGACAAGAGCACCGGGGCGCTGACGGCGACCGCCTCCCACGCCAAGGACGCGCTGGTCGACAAGGCGAAGGGCGCCACGGGCAAGGCGAAGGACGCCGTCGGCGAGAAGGCCGGGGATGTCGCCGAGAAGGTCACGGAGAAGGCGAAGGACGCCGTCGGCAAGGGGCGCGGCAAGGACCCCTCGGGCGGCAGCGGCAAGGGGCACACCATCATCGAGGACATCGACGTGGGTGTTCCGGTGCGCGAGGCGTACGACCAGTGGACCCAGTTCCAGGAGTTCGAACGGTTCGCCAAGGGTGTGGTCGGCGTCGAGCAGAAGGACGACACCACCACCCAGTGGCACGTCAAGGTCGCCAAGTCCAACCGGCACTGGCGCGGGAACATCACCGAACAGGTGCCCGACGAGCGCATCGCCTGGACGTCCGAGGGCGACAAGGCGACCACCCGGGGCGTCGTCACCTTCCACCCGCTCGGCGAGAACCTCACCAAAGTGCTGCTCGTCCTGGAGTACTTCCCGAAGGGGCTCTTCGAGAAGGTCGGCGGGCTGTTCCGGGCCCAGGGCCGTCGCGCCCGCCTCGACCTCAAGCTCTACCGCACCTTCGTCATGATGCGCGGCGAGGCCACCGGAGGCTGGCGCGGCGAGATCCGCGAAGGGGAGGTCCAGGAGCCGGAGGACGAGGAAGAGGACGAGCAAGAGGACACCGAGGGCCGGTACGACGAGGACGAGGACGAGGACGAGGACGACGGCGAGCCCAAGGCGGAGCGCGAGGACCAGCCCGAGGACGACGCAGGGGAGGACGAGGACGAGGAGCCCGAAGCCGAGTACGAGGACGAAGAGGAACCCGAGGAGGACGAGGACGAGGACGTCGAAGCCGAGTACGAGGACGAAGAGGAACCCGAAGAGGACGAGGACGAAGAACCCCGACGAGAGGCCAGGTGACCCGTGACCCAGTCCGGATCCGCCTCCCCCGTTCCCTCGCCGTCGCGCGGCGCCTACCCGTACGGCGGCGGCCAGGGCTCCAGCGCGAACCTCGCCGACATCCTCGAACGGGTGCTCGACAAAGGCATCGTCATCGTCGGCGACATCAAGATCAACCTGCTCGACATCGAGCTGCTCACCATCAAACTGCGCCTGCTGGTGGCCTCGGTCGACAAGGCCAAGGAGATCGGCATCGACTGGTGGGAGCACGACCCCGCCCTCTCCTCCCGTGCGTCCCGCTCCGACGGTCGCCGCTCCCTCGCCGACGAGAACGAGCGCCTGCGCGCCGAGGTGAAGGAGCTGCGCCGACGCGTCGAGGAGCCCCCGCCGGAGCTGGCCGCGAGTGAATCGCCCGAGCGCCCGCGCAGGGAAGCCCGCCGCAAGGACGCGGCCCGCCCGGCGGAGCCCCGGCGCAAACGGCGCAAGCCGGTGAACGTCGACGCCGAGGACGAGGACGAGAGCGGGGACGAGAACGGGGACGACGACCGTGGCTGAGGAAGGTCCCGGCCGACGATGAGCGCGTACAGCGACCACGACGCGTACGACGCCCACGACGCGTACGACGACGCCCCCGCGTACGACGACGACGGCGACCGCCCGATCAGCGGACGGCAGGTCGCGCTGATCGACCTGCTCGACCGGCTCCTGAGCGGCGGAGTCGTCCTCACCGGGGACCTCGTCCTGAGCATCGCGGACATCGACCTGGTGCGGGTCTCACTGCGCGCGGTGATCGTCGCCGTCCGCGAACAGATGGACGAACAGTGGGCGCTCCCTCTGTCGGAGCAACCACCTTTGGGAGGAGGCGACGACCATGGCGACCCCGGCCCCCCTGCCTGACGGCGGCGGCCCCCACATCGACCGTCTCCGTGAGGTGTCCGCGGCCGCGACCCGCGCGTTCTCCCTGCTGCCCGCCCGGCCGGACGAGGTCGCCCCGCCGCCCCCGACCCGGGGCGAGGCCGTGGCGCGTCGGCTGCGCACCGACCCCGACACGGTCGAGCGGGACCTCGTCCGTCTCGTCCTCACCATCGTCGAACTGCTCCGCCAGCTGATGGAGCGCCAGGCCCTGCACCGCGTCGACCGGGGCGGGCTGAGCGAGGAGCAGGAGGAGCGCCTCGGCATGACGCTGATGGTCCTGCACGAGCGCATGACGGAACTCTGCGACCGCTACGACCTCACCCTGGACGACCTCAACCTCGACCTCGGCCCCCTGGGCACCCTCCTCCCGCCCTGATCCTGCGTCGCGTCGCGCACGTGACCGCCGCGCGTCGCGGGCAGAGTGTGGTCATGGACCAGGACCAGGCACGCGATTGGCTCGCCACCGCCGTCGAGGAGGCGCGGGCGGGGCTCGCCGAGGGCGGCATCCCGATCGGGGCCGCGCTCTACGGAGCGGACGGCGGACTGCTCGGGCGCGGGCACAACCGCCGCGTCCAGGACGGCGATCCGTCCACGCACGCCGAGACGGCGGCGTTCCGCGCGGCGGGACGGCAGCGGACGTATCGCGGGACGACGATGGTGACGACCCTCTCGCCGTGCTGGTACTGCTCCGGGCTGGTGCGGCAGTTCGGGATCTCGCGGGTGGTGGTCGGGGAGGCCACCACGTTCCACGGCGGCCACGACTGGCTCGCCGAGCACGGTGTGGAGGTCCTGGTGCTGGACGACCCGGAGTGTGTGGCCCTGATGCGCGACTTCGTCGAGCACCACCCGGCTCTATGGAACGAGGACATCGGTGACGCCAGTGACACCAGTGACACCAGTGACGCCGGGGAGTAGGCCGCCCCGTGTCCCCACCATCGATCTGCGCCCCTGGCTCGACGGCGGCCCGGAGGAGCGCGCCGCGATCGCCCGGACCGTCGACGAGGCGCTCCAGAGCGCCGGTTTCCTGCTGGTCACCGGTCACGGGGTCGATCCGGGCCTCCGCACGCGCATCCGGGAGGCCGCCCGGACCTTCTTCGTGCTGCCCGTCGAGGCCAAGCAGGCGTACGAGGTGAAGGTCGGCGGGCGCGGCTGGCTGGGGCCCGGCGCCGAGGCGAACGGGTACGCCGAGGGTACGGAGACCCCGCCGGACCTGAAGGAGTCGCTGACGTTCGCGACGCACGAGCCGTTCGACGACCCGGTCGTGAACGCGGAGTGGTACGCGCCGAACGTGTGGCCGGCGGAGGTGCCGGAGCTGCGGGCGCTCTGCGAGGAGTACCTGGCGCGGATGGGCGAGCTGGAGAACCTGCTGCTCTCGCTCCTCGGGGAGGCCCTCGGCCTCGAACCGGACTTCTTCTCCCGCCACATGAGCCACCCCACCTACGGCTTCAACATCAACTGGTACCCGGGCACGGACGTCATCGGCGAGCCCGTGCCGGGCCAGTTCCGGATCGGCCCGCACACCGACTTCGGCACGGTGACCATCCTCGACCGGCAGGCCGGGAAGGGCGGGCTCCAGGTGTACACGGACGAGGGCGGCTGGGAGGACGCCCCGTACGACCCCGACGCCTTCACCATCAACATCGGTGATCTGATGGCCCGTTGGACCGGCGACCGCTGGCGTTCCGGACGCCACCGCGTGCTGCCGCCGCCGGCCGACGAGCCCGCCGAGGAGCTGATGTCGCTGGTCTACTTCGGCGAGTGCACGCCCGGCACGATCGTGGAGTCCGTACCCGCGCCCATCGGACGGGTGGCACACCCGCCGGTGGACTCGCACGTGTACCTGCGGGCGCAACTGGACTCGATCACCGTCGACTGACCCGGCTCCACCGACCGACCCGGCTCCACCGACCGACCCGGCTCCACCGACCGACCCGGCTCCACCGACCGACGCGGCTCCACCGGCCTCCATGGAACCCATACGCCCTGGAGCCCGTCTTCCCCCGAGTCACCTTGTATCGAGCGTTTGACACAAGATCCCGGCCACGGCATCTTGTACCCACCGCTTGATACAAGATGATCCGGGGGGATCCTCCATGCTCGACGACACCGCCCCGCTCCAGCATCGGCTGCTCGACCACGCCGACCACTACGCCCGCTGGTCCGGTCTGGCCATCGGCCTGGTGGTCGCGCAGGCGCTGTCCACGTTCGGGCACGTCGAGTTCGAGCAGCGCGTGGTGTTCTGCCTCACGGCCTTCGGCCTGTGCGCGGTGGCCGGTGTCCTCCTCGCCGACGCCCTGACCCTTCGCCCCCAGGAGGCCGTACGCACTGCGAGTCTCGCCCCGCGCCTGGTCAGAGATCACGTACCACCGCGCATGGGCCCTCTGATCGCTCTCCAGGGCGTCTCCCTGGTCGTCCTGCTGGCAATCACGGCCGCCACGGCGTCCGGCGACCCCGACCGGATGTTCATCACGGGGAAGGCCGTCGACGTCACCTGCAACGGGATGCGCGCGACCCTCGGCCCGTGGCCCGGCCTGTTCTACAGCCTCCCGATGTTCGGCGCACTCGCCATAGCGACCCCCACCTGCGTCTGGGCCCTGCGCCGGATAGCGCACGGCCCGGGCGAGGAACAGCAGCGCCGCGACCGCGCGTGGGCGGTCACCGGGGCCTGGGGCCTGCTGGTGTCGAGCCAGCAGCTGTACGCCGTCCTGATGATCTCCGTCTCGCTGGCGGAGACGGGCTGCGCCGGCACGCTGGGCGCGATCACCTTCTGGGTCTTCTACCCGCTGGCCCTGCTGAACGTGTTCACCGTCGCCTGGTCCCTGGTCACCGTCGTGGCGCCCCGCGCGGTCGAGGACGAGCCCGCCGAGGACGGGGCCTCCGACGATGAGTGACCCCGCCGTCCGCGTCGACACCACCAGCCAGGTCCCGCCGTACGAGCAGATCCGCGCGCAGCTCGCCGCGCTGATCGTCACCGGCCGGCTGGCCGAGGGCGAACGGCTGCCGACCGTACGCCAGTTGGCCACGGACCTCGGTCTGTCGCCGGGCACCGTGGCCCGCGCCTACCGCGAGTTGGAGGCCACCGAGCTGATCCGCACCCGCCGGGGCGCCGGGACCCGGGTGGCCGCACCCCGGACCGGCCCCACCCGCCCGCACGCCGCCCAACTCGCCACCCTTGCCCGCGACTTCACGTCCTCCGCCCGCGCCCTGGGCGCCGACACGGAGGCCATCCTGACCGCCGTCCGCGACGCCCTGGGCCCGGACAGGCCTTAGGGCCAAACGACAGGCCCTAGCTGGACCCGCGCCTCCAGAAGGTGACGCCGAGGACTCCGCCCACGCCAATGCCCAGCGCCAACCCCATCGCCAGGTTGTCGAAGACCGCCGCTCCCAGCGTGGTTCCGACGGCGACACCGAACAGCATGCCCACGGCAAGCCCGACACCCAAGGGCGACGCCCCATCGCCCGCGTCCCGCCCACCGCCCTCGTCGATCTCCTCATTCACCATTCGATCATTCTGTCGAACCGGCAGGTGAAGGCAACAGCTGACACGGCCACCCTCAGGAGGGAGCCTCCTCCAACGGCTGCAGCACCGAGTAGTCCCCGAAGCTCCGCCGGTAGCGCAGGTGCCGCGTCTCCTGCGTGTGTCTGCGCTGCCACTCCTCCACGGCCGCCGGATCACCGTGCACGCCCGACTCCGCGCCGCACTCCGTCTCGTCGCCCGACACACACCGCGCCTCGTACTCCGGCTCCGCCGTCACGTCCTGCGCGATGACGTACGGCACGTAACGGAAGACGCGGCGGGTGCGGGTGCCTCCGCCGTGCTCCCGTCGCTGATGGTGACGGAGCAGCACGTTCGCGTCCGTCTCCGCGCTCCGGTCGTACCGCGCCCGCGCCTCGTCCCGCCGTGCGGCCAGCTCCGCGCACGCCGTACATCCCGTCACCGGAACGGGGGGCGGGCCCAGGGGCTCAAGTTGACGCAACGTCACACCCTCCTCTTGGTACGGCGGTTGGCCGCCCTGACCTGCGCCCCGAGCCGCTCCGCCGGAGTCGCCGGCCGCAACGTCGCCGGATCCGCCTCCCACTCCCGACCGCCACCCACCGGACGCAGCATCGCGTACGGTCCGACCCTGTCCCGGTACTCCCCCACGCGCCGCGTCTGCGGATCGTAGACAAGCTGCCCCTCTGGTTCCACGCGCACTCCACAGCCCTGTTCGTCACTCTGGGTGTATCCAGCGTCGCCGACGGGCACGGTCGATATCAACGCGGGACGTGTGGCACTGGGCCATTGCCACACTCGGCACGAGGGGGCGTCATGACGAGGCGGAACGCGGACGGAGCTGTCGGCGCGGGCAGTTCGGTGCTGTTCGGCGAGGTGCTGCGGCACTACCGCGAGGTGGCACTGCTGACGCAGGAGGCCCTGGCGAGAGAGATCCCGTGCGACCGGTCCCAGGTGGCGAAGATCGAGGCGGGCACGAGGGTCCCGAGCGACCAGTTCGCGAAGCGGTGCGACGAGGTGTTGGGGACGGGTGGGGTGTTGGCCCGGATGTGGGCCAAGGTGGACTGGTATCCGGCCGTCCAGCATCCGGATTGGTTCGAGCGCCGGGTCGAGATGGAGGCGGTAGCGGTCGGGCTACGGCAGTACCAAGAACGGGTCGTCCCGGGCCTGTTGCAGACGGAGGACTACGCCCGCGCGCTCTTCTCCCGGGCCGTACCGGGCGAAGAGGTGGAGGAGCGCGTCCTGGCCCGAATGAGCCGCCAGCCCCGCTTCCTGTCCGACGACGGCCCGCTGTACGTCGTGGTCCTGGACGAGAGTTGCCTCCGCACAGCGGTGGGGTGCCCGGACATCATGCGCGACCAGTGCGCGCACCTGCTGAGCGTCGGGCGGCGCCCCAACATCCGCATCCAGGTGGCTCCGGCGGACCTGTTCGGGATCTTCCGTCCCAGGCAGTCCATGTCCCTGATCGAGCTGCCCGACGAGCGGTGGGTGTACTCCGAATCGATGGACCACAGCCACTTCAACAACGAACCGACTACTTACGCCCGTTATAGCCGAACCTATGATGTGCTCAGGGCCGACATCCCGTCAGCTCGTGAATCCGCCGCCCTGATCAGCGACGTGATGAAGGGGTACGAGCAGCATGGACAGGTACGAGCTGAGCACGGCGACCTGGATCAAGAGCAGCCACAGCGGCGACAATGGCGGCGACTGCATCGAAGTAGCCCCCCATATCCCCGCCGTCGTCCCCGTCCGCGACAGCAAGAACCCTGACGGGCCCGTACTGGTCATCAACCGTCCCGCCTGGCTCTCCTTCATCGAGGCCGTTCGGTCGGAGTCGTAAGCAAACGGGCAGGGTTCGTCGTACTCCGAAACAACTGCCCCTCTCTCCACAGCTGTTGATAACCACAGCAGCTATGACAACGGCAACGACACCGACCCCCGCCCTCTTCGACATATCCAGGGCGTACGAGCACTCGCCCGAACCCCCGTTCGTGGTGCTGGCGGGTGCTCGCGGGCTCGGCCGGAGCACCCTGCTGCGGGAGCTGTGCGCGGCCTACCGGGGGCGCGGCCCCGTCGCGTTGATCGACGGGGAGGAGAGCCGGTTCGACCGGCCTCCCCCGGGCCGACCCCCCACGTCCTGGTCACCGGCGTACGAGGCGGTGACCGTGGTCGCCGAGCAACTGGCGGTGCCACTGGGCGGGGCCGGACGGATCACGTTCCCCCGGCTGGCGTGCGGGCTGCTCGCCGTCGCGGCCGGGGGCTGGGGGGACCGCGGGCTGTCGCGGATCTGCGCGGAGGCGGAGCGGATCCTGCTGCTGAGCGACACGGGCGGCTGGCTGGCGGGGCGGTGGGT
>NZ_JARGEE010000209.1:0-15913 GCF_033794485.1 Streptomyces sp. MB09-02B | reverse complement strand
GTCCCCAGGGGCTGCGCGCCCCTTCGACCCCCGGTCAAAGACTTCGGGGCTCCGCCCCGGACCCCGTTCGCGCAGTTCCCCGCGCCCCTGGAGGGGCGCGGGGAACCGCGGCGCTACCAGTAGTCGGGCAGGCCGTAGCGGTCGGTGTTCGTCGCGTGCCATTCATGGTTTCCCGCCGTCCAGGCCGCGAGACCGGTGGCGTAACGCCCCACCGGCGGAGAGCTCGCGGACAGAGTCGCGGACTCCTCCTCGAACGCGTCCATGATCCGGTTGTGGATCTCGACGGCCTCCAGATAGGCGGCCCTCAGCCCGCACCGCTCGTTGGCGGCGATGACGACGGGCAGGTTGAGGTGGCCCGGGTCGTTCGACAGCTCCCTGGTGAAGGAGTACAGGTCGTTGACGATCGTGGCCGCGTTCCCCGCCAGCGCGGTGATCCGCTGCACCTCGGGGCGGGCGTAGAGCGCCTCCGGCAACTCCCAGCCGTCCACGGCGTCGACCACCGACAGACAGGGCCGGAAGTTGTTGAACTGCCGCATCACCAGGTACTCCCAGACCTGCGGCATGTGGTTCGTCTCGGCCCAGGCCGCCTCACCGAGGTAGCCCAGATGCAGCCGGGCGAGGTCGTGGACGAGCCGGTCGGTCTGGCTCGGCGTGGCGAGGGCGGCGTAGTCGCGCAACGCGAAGTGGTACGACCGCAATGGACCGTCGGCCCGTACGCCCCGGCCCCACCGCTCCTCTGTCCCCGGGGTGGCGTGCAACGGGTCGAGCGCCGACTGGGCCATCAGCAGCCGGCCCCCGAGGCCGCGCGGCGAGCCGCCCTTGCCCTCGTCGACCTCGCAGTACACGTTGTCGACCAGATGCTCGGCGAGCAGCAGTTTCCCGGCGGCGGCGAGGTGTTCGAGGCCGACCCCGCCCGGATGCGCCAGCACGATCGCCCGGCCCAGGCCGAAGCGCGCGAACTGCCCCCGCCATTCCCGGGGGAACAGGTCGAGCCGCTCCGCCCACTCCTCCAGCCTGCGGTCCACCTCCGCCGCCCGTGCCGGATCGGCGGGCACGGCGGGCCGGTACCGCAGCCCGGGAATCGCACCCGACCGCCGAGCCCGCCGCGCACGGGCGGGACTCGGCGGCTCCGCCAGTCGCGTACGCGCCGGACCGGACCGCTCCGGCAGCTTCGTACGGGCGGAACCCGAAGGCTCCGGCAGTCCCGTAGGCGCGGAGCCCGGCGGTTCCGGCGACCTGTCGCGGGAGGGTGCTCCGGCCAGTGACGGCTCGCTCATTCGGGCATCCACCCCACCTGCACGTTCTCCAGGATCCCGGCCGCGTCGGGCACCAGGACGGCCATCGAGTAGTAGGCGGTGACCAGGTAGCTCATGATCGCGGTGGTGTCGACGCCCATGAAACGCACGTTCAGCGAGGGCTCGTACTCCTCGGGAATCCCCGTCTGGTGCAGCCCGACGACCCCCTGGTCCTTCTCGCCGGTGCGCAGCGCGATGATGCTCGTGGTGTGCTGCGGGGTGATCGGGATCTTGCTGCACGGCAGGAGCGGCACCCCGCGCCAAGCCGGTACCTCGTGGCCTTCGACGTTCACCGTGCCGGGTACCAGGCCCCGCCGGTTGCACTGCCGGAA
The DNA here is from genome assembly GCF_033794485.1 of Streptomyces sp. MB09-02B. Classification (NCBI taxonomy): domain Bacteria; kingdom Bacillati; phylum Actinomycetota; class Actinomycetes; order Kitasatosporales; family Streptomycetaceae; genus Streptomyces; species Streptomyces sp. MB09-02B. The sequence continues at coordinate 14,286 of NZ_JARGEE010000209.1, read as the reverse complement.
GAACGCCGCGATCGCCTTCGGATGGGCCAGGTACAGGCGGGTCTTGCGGCGCATCGACAGGAGTTCGTCCATGTCGTCCGGGGTCGGCGGCCCGGAGAACGTGCTGATGCGTTGACCGTAGTCGATGTTGTGCAGCAGCCCGAACTCACGGTTGTTGACCAGCTCCCACTCCTGGCGCTCGCGGATCTCCTCGATGGTCAGGCGGAGTTGCTGCTCCGTCTGGTCCATCGGGTGGTTGTAGAGATCCGCGACCCGGGTGTGGACCCGCAACACGGTCTGGGTGAGGGAGAGTTCGTACTCACGGGGCGCGAGATCGTAGTCGACGAAGCCGCCCGGCAGCGTCAACTCGCCCACATGGCCGGCCTCCAGGGGCACATCGGCCTCGCCCTTGCGGTTCATGGGCTTGCGCTGCTGTTCGGCGAAGGCCTCGAACTGGGCCGCGAGGGAGGGCGTGCGCTCCACGAACGCCATCAGCACGTCCCAGTTGAGCGCCAGCACCACCCCGGCGGTCTCCGCCCGCACCGAGCTGAGCCACAGTGGGTCGGCATGTCCGATCGCCTCGTCGCCCAGCCCGTCGCCGTCGCTGACGACGCCGAGGACCTCCTCCTCGCCGTACTTGCCGGTGGTGTACCGGGTGAACCTGCCGTGCACCACGAGGTACGCCTCGGTCACCGGCTGCCCGGCGTCCACCAGCACCTGCCCGGCGCGCACCTCCCGCACCCGGAACCGGGCGGAGATCTCCCTGAGGGCCGGGATGTCGGAGTAGCCGCGCAGCGCCGGGAGCTCGGTCAGGGTCTCCGGGATGACCTTGACGTCGTCGGCGCCGTTCTGGTCGAACTGCACCCGGCCCCGGCCGATCCGCAGCTGCAGCCTGCGGTTGACCCGGTAGGTGCCGCCCTTGACGTCCACCCACGGCAGCGTCCTGAGCAGCCAGCGCGAGGTGATGGCCTGCATCTGCGGTTCGGACTTGGTGGTCGTCGCGAGCTGTCGCGCGGCCCGGGTGCTGAGGCTGGTGAAATGCTGCTCGTCGGCGGGCTCCGGTGCGCTTTCGCTGGAGCTTACGGGGGCGGTCACATTCCCTCCCGAGAGGTGAGCGGATGTGCGTGGACGTACGGGCCCGCGCCTGGACAGGGACGGACGCCGGACGCTGTGGGGACACGGGACTCGGGTGGCGCGCGTACGACGTGGTCGTGGGCGGATTCCGAGGCGGTGGACGCCGGCGAGGCGGCGAGATGGGATGGCACGTGCGGAGGGGGCGGCACGTGTCGCGGGTCAAGCCAAACAGGCGGGGTGGCCGGTCGGGCACCGCGTGAAAGGGGCGACTTCGCGTCCCGGAGGTGCGGAAACCGCCGACCGAGGCAGAGCACGGGCGGACTCGTGCTTCCGCGCCCGTCGGCCGCTTCCCACGCCTGTCGCCCACCTCCCACGACCGGCGCGCAGGACGCACGATGCGGGTGGCGCCACGGCGCCGGTGGCGCGCAGGGCGCCGACGTAGGCGCAGGGCGCACGACCCCGCCGACACGACGAGAGGCCGAGGGGCCGCCCGAAGGCGGCCCCTCATCGGCGGCGGCCCACCGCCCAACCCCTACACCAGCCCCTTCACCAGCGCGGCAGTCGCAGCTCGTACCCCGGCTGGATCCGCCGCATGTACCCCGTGTCGTCGCGGGAGCGCATCCCCGAGTCGACGTACAGCCGGTGCAGTCGCTCCAGGGCGTCGTGGTCCAGCTCCACACCCAGCCCTGGCCCCGTCGGCACGGCGACCTCCCCGTCCCGGATCTCCAGCACGCCCGGCACGATCACGTCGTCCGCCGAGTTCCACGGATAGTGCGTGTCGCAGGAGTGGTCGAGGTTCGGGATGGCGGCCGCGACATGGGTCATCGCGGCCAGGCTGATACCGAGGTGCGAGTTGGAGTGCATGGACAGCGCGAGCCCGAACGCCTCGCAGACGGCGGCCAGTTCACGGGTGCGGCGCAGCCCGCCCCAGTAGTGGTGGTCGGTGAGCAGGACCTGCACGGCGTTCCGCTCGACCGCCGGCTTCAGATGCTCCCAGGCCACCACGCACATATTGGTCGCGAGCGGCATCGGTGACTCCTCGGCCACCTCCGCCATGCCGGGGATGCCGGCGGTCGGGTCCTCCAGGTACTCCAGCACGCCGTCCAGCCGGCGGGCGACGTACTTCGAGGTCTCCACCGTCCAGGCCGTGTTGGGGTCCAGCCGCAGCGGCTGCCCGGGGAAGGCCTCCGCGAGCGCCTCGACGGCGGCGATCTCCTCGTCGGGAGGGAAGACCCCTCCCTTCAGCTTGAACGATCGGAAGCCGTACCGCTGTTGCATCAGCCGGGCCTGTTCGACGACACCGGCCGGGTCGAGGGCCTCGCCCCAGTCGTCCCCGACCGGCGGGCGGCCGTCGAGGGCGGGGTGTTCCGCCCACTTGTAGAAGAGGTACGCGGCGAAGGGCACGGTGTCGCGGACCCGGCCGCCGAGCAGGTCGCTGACCGGGCGGCCGAGCAGCCTGCCCTGCGCGTCGAGACAGGCGACCTCGACCGCCGAGGTGGTCCAGCCGCGCTCGTGGGAGCCGGGCACGGTGGGCCGCAGAGCGGTGTCGATCGCGGCCGTGACGGCGGTCGTGTCGAAGACGTCCAGGCCGACCACCGCCTTCGCGGCGACGTCGAGCCGCTCCAGACGGACGGTGCCGCCCGTCGACTCGCCGAGCCCCACCGTGCCGTCCTCCAGGACGAGTTGGAGGATCGTCCGCAGCGCGAGAGGCTCGTGCACGCCGTTGGAGTTGAGCAGCGGCGGGTCACGGAAGGCGATCGGGGTGACGATCAGCTCCCTGATCCGGGTGCCGGGGGCGCCGGTCATACGCCCACCACCCCCAGCCCGTGGTCGATCAGTTTCGCCAGCCGGGCCACGTGCTCCGGCGTCGGGTCGACCAACGGCGCCCGGACGCCGCCGACGTCGAGCCCGCGCAGGGTCACCCCGGCCTTGATCAGCGCCACGGCGTAACCGGGCACCTCGTCGCGCAGTTCCACGAGCGGGCCGTAGAACTCGTCGAGGAGCGTGGCGACCAGCGTCTCGTCGTCCTCGGCGAGGGCCCGGTGGAAGGCGAGGGCGATCTCCGGGGCGAAGGCGAACACGGCGGAGGAGTACAGGCCGACGCCGATGCCCTGGTAGGCGGGCGCGGTCATCTCGGCGGTGGGCAGCCCGTTGAAGAACTGGAAGTCCTCCGTGCCCGGCACGGCCCGTACCGCGCGGACGACGCGGTGCATCCGTTCGATGTCACCGATACCGTCCTTGAGGCCGACGACCCCGGGCAGCGCGGCGATCTCGGCGGCGGTGTCCGGGGTGAGGCGGGCGGTGCCGCGCTGGTAGAAGACCACCGGCAGGGTGGTGGCCTCCGTGACCTCCCGCACGTACCGGACCAGGCCCTGCTGCGGCGCGCTCACCAGATAGGGCGGCAGCAGCAGGATGCCGTCGGCGCCGGCGCGTTCGACGCGGGCGGCCTGGTCGCGGGCGACCGGGGGCGGGCCCCCGGCGGCGGCCAGCACGGGGACCCGCCCGGCCGTCGTCGCCACCGCGACCCGTGTGGCCGTCTCGATCTCCTCCGGCGTCAGCGCGTGGAACTCGCCGGTGCCGCAGGCGACGAACACGCCGCCGGCGCCGGCCGAGACCCCGGCCTCGATGTGTTGTGCGAGCCGTTCCTCGTCCACCGAACCGTCCCGAGCGAACGGCGTGACCGGAAAGAACAGCACTCCTTGGAACTTCATGTCTCCCTCAAACGTGGGGGTCGGATCAGCCCTTCGTGGCCCCGGCGGCGATGCCGGCGACCAGCGAGCGCTGGAGGAGCAGATAGACGACGAGGCTGGGCACGAGCGCGATGACCGCGCCCGCGAGGACGACGCCCGAGCCCACCTCGGGGTCGGTGCGCAGGATGGACAGGGCCACGGTGACCGTGTAGTCGGTCGGGTCCTTCGCGGCGATCAGCGGCAGCAGGTACTGGTCCCAGATCATGATGAAACCGAGGACCCCCGCCACACCGAGCGCGGGCTTGCACAGCGGCAGGACGACCTGCCACAGCATCCGCAGCTCGCCGACACCGTCGAGGCGGGCGGCCTCCTCGATCTCGCGGGGAATGTCCTTCATGAACTCGGTCAGCAACATCACCGAGAAGCCCCAGGCACCGAGCGGCAGGATGACGCCCCAGACGGTGCCCTTGAGGTCGATGCCGACCACCGGGACGTGGCCGAGGACCAGGGACAGCGGGATGGCGATAACCTCCTCGGGGAGCATCATCGTCAGCATGAACAGGGTCATGATCAGCGCTTGGCCGCGGAACTTGTGCCGGGCCAGCGCGTACGCCGCGAGCACGCACACCACGAGCTGCAGGAGCAGCCCGCCGCCCGCCATGACGAGCGAGTTGGTGAAGTAGTCCCAGATGCCGCGCTCCCCGGCCACCCGGAAGTTGAGCAGCGTGCTGTCGTGGGGGAGGAACGTCAGCGACGAGCCGCTGGGGTGGGTGCTCAGGGCGCCCGAGAGGATCGTCAGGAAGGGTGCGGCGAAGATGCCGAGCGCGAGCGCGCAGAGCAGGATCCGCAGAGCCCAGGAGACGCCGGGCCGGTCGTTCCAGCCGAGCGCGGTGTCGAAGCGGGCGGGTGTCGTCCGGGCCCCCTTGCCGGTTCTCCGGGACGAAGTGACGGCCTCGTCGGACGACGGCGTCCGGACGGGGTCGAGGGCGGGTGTGCTCATCGCACGTCTCCCCTCTTGCGGAAGTGGTTGACGGAGACGGTGAGCAGCAGCGTCACCGCGAGCAGGACGACGGAGGCCGCCGACGCGCCGCCGATGTCGTTGCGGGTGAAGCCGAGGGTGTAGGCGCGGGTCATCCATACCTCGGTCGACCCGGCCGGGCCGCCGCCCGTGAGGACGTACACCTCGGTGAAGACCCGCAGACCGCGGATGGCGGCCAGGGTGAGGACGATGCCGACGGCCGGGCGGATCGCCGGCAGGGTGACGTACCGCAGCCGCTGCCACAAGGACACCCCGTCCATCGCGGCGGCCTCGTACAACGTGCGGTCCACGCCCGCGAGTCCGGCGAGGATGATCACCATGTTGTAGGGGGCGGTCATCCAGATGCCCATGGCCATCGTGGCCCACAGCGCGGTGTCCGGGTTGTCGAGGAACGGGGTCGGGCCGAGGCCGAGGAAGCCGAGGGCGCTGTTCACCAGGCCGTCGGAGGTGGGGTAGTACATCAGCCGCCACAGCTCACCGACGACGGCGGTCGCGGTGACGACCGGCAGGAAGACGGCCGTGCGGATGATCTTCAGCGAGCGGGCCTGGCCCTCCAGGAGCAGCGCCAGGAGGAAGCCGACGGCGATCGCGCCGAGCGACTGCCCGACGCCGAGGAGCAGGGTGTGGCCGACCGCGTCCTGGAAGCGGTGGTCGGTCAGGACCCGGGTGTAGTTGTCGAGGCCGACCCACTGGTCGCCGAGGAAGGGCCGTACGTCGAAGAAGCTGAGCCAGATGCCCTTGCCCATCGGCAGGAACTTGAAGACGAGGGCGAGCAGCAGTCCGGGGGCCAGGAACAGCCAGGGGAGGAGAGTCTTCTTGCCGAAGAACCGCCTGGTGAGCGCTCTGCCCCGATCCGGTGCGGCGGCGGACGCGGAGGCCGAGGAGGCCGATGGGGTCGCGGTGGTCGCGGTCATTTCAACAGGTCCTGGTCCTTGAGATCGCCGGCGAGGGTGTCGTTGAGTTCCCTGAGTCCTGAGCCGACGTCGCTGCCGCAGTACGTGAAGACCGCGTTGAGGGCGTCGGCGAGGTCCTGTTTGATCGGCGCGAAGTCGGGTGCGTTGGGGAACTGCTCGGAGGCGTCCTCGTAGGCCTTCTGCACGACACTCCAGCGGGGGTCGTCCCGCACCTGGGCGGCGTCGAGCGTGGAGTTGACCGGGATGCGGACCACGGGCTGGTTCCTGCCCGTCATGGCGAGCCGCTGGCCCTCGGGGGAGATCAGGAAGGAGGCGAGCGCCCGCTCCTGCTTCGTCTTGCCGGTCCTGGCACCGAAGTAGATGTTCTCGCCGTCGGCCAGCACGGTGGACCCGGCCGGGCCCGCCGGGAAGGGGACGACCTCGTACGTGTCCTTGCCGGGCGTGGTGTCGTAGGTGGCGATGTTGTACGGGCCGGTGAGATACATCCCGGCGTTGCCGTCCTGGAAGTTGGTGGCGGTGCCGGTGACGGCGCTGATGGCGCCGGGCTGTATGACACCGTTGTCACCGCAGAAGAGGTTGTCCTTCATCCAGGTGACGGTGCGCACGGCGGCGGCCGAGTCCATGGTGGGGCGGTAGCCCTCGCCGTCCCGCTCGATGATCTTCGCGCCCCCGGACCAGAGGAAGCTGGCGCCCCACCAGGCGGCGTAGCCGTTCTGGGCGCTGCCCGGGACGACCATGCCGTAGGTGTCCTTCTTGCCGTTCCCGTCGGGGTCGCGGTCGGCGAAGGCCTTCGCCACGGAGAGCATCTCGGCCCAGGTGGTCGGCGCCCTGAGTCCGAGCTTCCGCAGCCAGTCCGTGCGGATCATCAGGGCCTGGGCCTGACGGGAGTACGGGATGCCGTAGTGCTCGCCGTCGATGCCCACGGTGGAGGCCCAGGTCTTGTCGGTGATCTGGTCGTGGCCGTCGATCGAGGCCGGATCGATCGGCTTCAGCAGACCCTGGCCCTGGTAACTGCCCATGAGCGCCGTGTCGTTGATCATGACGTCCGGCAGGTCCTTGGTGGACGCCCGGCTCTGGAGCTGCTGGTCGAAGTTGATGACCGGCTGATAGTCGATCTTGATGCCGGTCTTCTCGGTGAAGGCGGCGAACACCCGCTCGTACGTGGCGGCCGGGTCCGGATTGCTCCGGGTCCAGACCTCCAGCGTGTTCGGGTCAGAGCTTTCGGCACTGTCGGATCCCGATCCGCAGGCCGCCGCCCCGAACGCGAGCCCCGCGACGGTGATCATGGCGGCCAGGCGGCGACTTCGTCGGCGAACGCCCATGGGCACACTCCGTTGTTCCTCCGGGCCGTCCGCCCGGCTGTTCATATCCGTGAACGTGCTTCACGAATCTAAATGATCGGCCAAGCTACGGAGCGTTCCGTTTACATGTCAAGACATGGGTAGGAGATTTCACCGGTGCCGCACCCCGCCCCTGCGGGATCCTGTGGGGGTGCCCGAGGACACGAGAACCCGGAGGTGTTCGCCGTGAGCGCGCACATGGCACGGAGTGCCCTCGCGGTCCGGCTCACCGGCCGCCCGGCGACCGGCGAGCGTCGGCTGTCCGGCACCCTCACCGAGATCACCCTCGACGGCGGCCGGAAGGTGCTCGTCAAGCTGGGCGACGGCCCCGGCGCCGCCCGGGCCGAGGCGGCCGGACTGCGCTGGCTCGCCGAGGCGGACACGGTCCGCGTCCCGACGGTCCACGGCCACGAGGGGAACCGCCTGGTGATCGACCTGGTGGACCAGGGGGCACCGAGTGCCGGGGCGGCGGCCCGCCTCGGCGCCGAACTGGCCGCGCTGCACGGCTCCGGCGCACCCGCCTTCGGCGCCCCACCACCCGGCGGCCCGACGGAGGCGTACATCGGACGCGCCCCCATGCGGAACGTCCCCGGCGGCGACTGGCCCGCCTGGTACGCCGAGCACCGCGTGCTGCCGTATCTGCGCCGCGCGGTCGACGACCGTACGATCCGCCCCGCCGAGGCCGCCCTGGTCGAGGAGGTCTGCGCACGGCTGCCCGACCTGGCCGGGCCCGCCGAACCACCCGCCCGGCTGCACGGCGACCTCTGGAACGGCAACGTCCTGTGGGGCGCCGACGGCCACGCCCGGCTCATCGACCCGGCCGCGCACGGCGGCCACCGCGAGACCGACCTGGCGATGCTGGCCCTCTTCGGCTGCCCCCACCTGGGCCACGTCCTGGAGGGCTACCAGCGGGCCGCACCCCTCGCCGACGGCTGGCAGGACCGCGTCGGCCTCCACCAGCTCTTCCCGCTGCTGGTGCACACGGTGCTGTTCGGACGGGGCTACGCGGAGCAGGCCCTGACGGTGGCGCGGACGGCACTCGGGAAGTGAGTCACCGGCTCGGCGGCGAGTCGCGCCGGCCGCACAAACACCACCGGGAGGCGCCGCATGGGCGCCTCCCGGTGGAAGCAGAGGGCGAGGAGAGCGAAGGAACTCGGTTTCATTTGGAGTGAATGAGAAGGAAGCCCCTTCATGGCCTCGCCGCCGGCAACGCTAGCACTCAGCCCGGGACCAGGTCGCGCAGATTTTCGAGGGTGATGACCCGGGAGTCCGGGTGCAGCCCCTCGGGCCGCTCCAGACCGATGTACGTCACCGGCTCGTCCGGCACCGACACGCCGTCCCACAGGTCCATGACCGTCGCCTCACGGCTCATCAGGTCGATCAGGTACCCCACCGTCAGCTGCTCGCGCTCCACGACGGCACGCACCACCTTGGACACCGACGCCTGGTTCTCCTCGACCCGGTTGGCCGACGAGATGCCCTTCAGGTACAGGTGCAGCCACTTCGCGCGCCACCGGCCGTCCTCCCCGCGCCGGAACACCAGCGGCAGCGCCACCCGGCCCACCCCGCGCAGCTCCGACTTCATCCGCACCGTGCGCGGCTCGAACGGCCGGCCCTTCTGCTCGCCGTCGCGCACCATGAACCCGAAGAACGACTCCTCGACCTCCTCGAAGCCCTCGCCCGCGTAGATGTTCACCTGCGGAACGATGAACGTGCTGCGTACCCGGTCCAGGGTCAGGTCGATGAACTCCGAGGCCCCGTCGGGCGCCTCGGTGACATCGCCCGAGTGCCGGCCCCCGACGGACGTGAGGGACGTGTACGAGAGCCAGGAGTCCGTGCTGTAGTCGTGGTGCAGCAGCAGCGCCGACAGGTCGTAGTCGGTGCGGTGCTCGGTCTCCTTCCAATACACGAAGAAGCGCAGCCGCTCGCCGTCGACCTCCGACTCCGAACCGCGCGGCAGCACGCCGAGCCCGGCCGCCGTCGCCCGGCCGCTGAGCGGCAGCGCCACGTCCAGGACGTGGGGGTCGACCAGCAGTCGCCCCGGTACCGGGAGCCTGCGCCGCAGCTCGGCGTCGAGGGCGGCGACCAGACGATCGCGGTCGGCGGCCGGAACGGGCGGCCGGTCGTCGGGGGCGACCCAGGCGCGGCCCCGGCGGTTGACGAAGACACGGGGTGCGTCGGTCTCCCGCTCCCGGTTGTGGAGGTGCTCGCGGACCGACAGGACGACCCGGCCGGAGACCTCGGGGGCGACCTCCACCGCGGCGGCCAGGACCGTGTCCCGCTCCGCCTGGTCGGCGGCGATGCGCAGCAGCAGGTCCAGGGCGCGGAAGAGCTTGCCGGGAGCGGACTTCAGCAGCGCCGCCGCACCGGCGACGTCGAACTCGTCGAGCAGCTTCTCGACCCGGCTGTCGAAGGACCGCGCCTCCTTCTCGCCCCGCGCGACGGCGAACACGTCGGCGGCGTGGGGCAGGCGCGGGTACTCGTGCGGGTGGAGGCGCTCGCCGAGCCGCTTGAAGGGTTCCCGGTGTGCGTGCGCATCGGCCAGCTTCGCGGGGTTGGCCGCGACCACGGCGTCCAGGCCCGTGAGCAGCGCCCGGCGCACCGGGCGCGAGAAGGACCGGAACCGGGTCGGCTCCTGGAGCGTGACGTCGCCGCCCGACAGCGCGCAGGCCAGCCGCAGCACATCGGTGACGGTGTCGAGGAGGAGGTCCGCGCCGGCGGCGAGCCGTGCCTCGTTGACCACCGCCCGGTTCTCCCGTACCGGGATCCTCTCCGGCTGGGGGCCGAGCGCGCACCGCTCGGCGAGGGCCTTGAGGTCGTGCAGGTCGTCCTCGCCCAGCGGGGTCGTGCTGCCCGCCAGGGCCAGGTACAGATCGGTGAGTTCGGCGTCCAGGTCCCGGCCGAGGTGCAGCACCGTGATCCGGTCGCCCGCCGAGGTGATCAGCTCGTCCTGTGCCGCGAGCATCTCCTCGTAGGTGTGCTGGTACCGGCCGTACGTGGGCAGGCTGAGCAGGTCCAGTACCCCGTTCGCCAACTGCGTGAGCACGCCCGCGCGCGCCGTCTCGTCGCCCAGGGCGTGCGCCACGCACCGCGTCCAGAACTCCTCGGTGCCCGGGACGTTCTTGGGGAAGTCGATGAAGTAGGAGTTGTGCCGGACGTGGTCGCCCGCCATCTCGCGCACCGTACGCAGGGTCCGCCGGGCGGTGTGCAGGACGGCCGCCTCGGACAGCCCCGACAGCCTTTCCAGCAGCTCCGCCGAGAGCTTGAAGCCCGCGTCCATCAACGCGGCGTCGAACTGCCGCGCGGCGGCGGCGCCGTCACCCGGGGACCCCTTGGGGACGGGCAGGCGGTGGGTGTGCCGGACGACCAGCGATTCGAGACTCTGCGCCATTCCCGGATGATCGCAGAGGTGTACGAATCGGCGCACCGGGGTTTTCCGTACGCCGCCGGCACGTGCGCCGCGCCGCGGCGTAGGTGCCGCCGGCGCGCACACACGCCCGCACGTACGCCGCCGGTCCCCGGACCCATCCCGCTACACCTGTACGTGCGTCTCCAGCCTGCGCCGCGCATGGATGAGGAAACCGTCGAGGGCCAGCTCGAAGGAGGCGTCCGCGCGACCGTCGCCCACCGCGTCCAGCGCCCGGGCCAGGCGCGGGGTCGCCGACTCGTCGGTGATCTCCCACATGGCGACGGGGGCGGCGAGGTCCAGGGCCGAGCCGAGGACGACGTTCTCCAGGGCGACCAGCACCGGCATCACCTCCCGCAGCGGGAACCCCGCGTCGAGCAGCAGGGTGACGGCCCGCTCGTACTGTTCGAGGACGCGTGGGGCCCGCACCGGGGAGGTCATCAGCAGCGGGATCGCCCGGGGGTGCGCCGCGAAGGCCGCGCGGTAGGAGCGGGCCCACGCGGCGAGGGCCGCGTCCCACGGGCGCACGTCGAGGGCGGAGACGTCGATGCCCTCCGTGACCCGCTCCCGCAGCAGCTCGACGATGCCGTCCCGGCCGTCCACATGGTGGTACACCGAGCCGGTCTGCACCCCGAGCCGCCGCGCGATCTGCGGAACGCTGAACTCGCCCTGCGCGTCGAGCAGTTGCAGCGCGGTGGTGGTGATGCGCTCCCTGTCGAGCAGGGGTGTGCGCGGCCGTCCCATGGTGTCCGTCCCCTCCGGGGTCTTCCCAGCAGTCCGAGGTGAAGGCTACATTGCGAAAACCGAAAGCCTTTAGGTTTACGGGCCAGGTCATCCCGCACGGCCCCGCTGTCCCGTCCCCGCCCCCAGCCGGAAGGGCCCTCGCCCCCGGCTGGAAGGGCCTTCGCCCGCAGCCAGAAGGGCTTTCCCCTCATGACCGTCACCCCCGACGCCACCGCCGCCGACCCGGCGGGGAACGCGGCCACCCCGGCCCCGTCCCTGCGCTCCGGCTCGCTCGGCACCAGCGACATCGCCTTCTTCGTCGTCTCCGCCGCCGCCCCGCTCACCGTGATGGCAGGCGTCGCCCCGCTCGCCATCCTGATGGGCGGCATCGGCGCCCCCGCCGGCTACCTCCTCGCCGGACTCACGCTCGCCGTCTTCGCCGTCGGCTTCACCACCATGAGCCGCCACGTCCGCAGCGCCGGCGCCTTCTACGCGTACATCACCCGAGGCCTCGGCCGCCCGGTCGGCATCGGCGCCGCCCTGCTCGCACTGATCGGCTACAACGCCATGGAGATCGGCGTCTACGGCCTCCTCGGCACCGCCACCAGGGACACCGCCCACGCCCTCTTCGGCGCCGACATCCCCTGGCTGCCCGTCTCCCTCGCGGGCCTGCTGCTCATCGGCTACGCGGGGTACCGCTCCATCGACTTCGGCGCCAAGCTCCTCGGCGTACTGCTGGTCGCCGAGACCGGCATCCTCGTCCTGCTCGCCGGGGGAGTACTGGTCAAGGGCGGCGCCGACGGTCTCTCCCTCGCCTCCTTCGCCCCCGACAACGTCATGGTCTCCGGCATGGTCGCCGTCCTGGCCTTCGCGTTCGCCGCGTTCACCGGATTCGAGTCGACCGTCATCTACCGCCGCGAGGCCCGCGACCCGGCGCGTACGGTCCCGCGCGCCACCTACCTCGCCATCGGCTTCCTCGGCCTGTTCTACGCGTTCATCGTGTGGACCGTGATCCAGGCCTTCGGTGACGCCCGGGTCATCGCGGCGGCCGCCGCCAACCCCGCGGACCTGTTCTTCTCCGCCATCACCACCTACGTCGGCGCCTGGGCGGCCGACCTGATGCGGATCCTCATCGTCACCAGCGTCCTCGCCTCCCTCCTCGCCTTCCACAACGCCATCAACCGCTACGGCCTCGCCCTCGCCGAGGAGGGCATCCTGCCCAAGGCCCTGGCCCGGGTCCACCCGCGCCACCGCTCCCCGTACGTCGCCGGCATCGCCCAGACCGTCCTCGGCGCGATCGTCGTCCTCGCCTTCGCCACTGCCGGAGCCGACCCGTACATGCAGCTCCTGCTGTGGGTGAACACCCCCGGGATGCTCGCCCTGATGCTGCTGCAACTGCTCGCCGCCCTCGCCGTGCCCTTCTACTTCCGGCGCGTCACCCACACCGAGGGCGTCCTGCGCACGGTCGTCGCCCCCGTCGTCGCGGCGGCGCTCCTGACCGGCGCCATCACTCTCGTCGTCACCCACCTCGATCAGTTCACCGGCGCGTCCACCACGGTCAACGCCGTCCTCGCGGCCCTCGTCCCGGCCGTCCTCGTCAGCGGACTGGTCCTGGCCCGGTGGCTGCGCCGCGCCAGGCCGGAGGTCTACGCCCACTTCGCCGCCGAACCGCCGGCCGCCACCGGCGACTGACCACCGGCCCCGCACCGGCCGACCGCCGCCCCCCACTCACCACCGGAGGAGACCTCTCCATGCCCACCGCCGACCTCGTCATCACCGGCGCACGTGTCCGCACCCTCGACCCGGCCCGGCCCCGGGCCACGGCGGTCGCCGTACGCGACGGTCTGATCGCCGCCGTCGGTGAGGCGGCGGACGTACGGGACTGGCGCGGACCCGGCACCGAGGTGGTGGACCTGGGCGGCGGGCGGCTGGTGCCCGGCCTGGTGGACAGCCACAGCCACCCCGTCTGGGGCCTGGACATGGCCACCGGCATCGACCTCACCACCGTGACGGACCTCGACGGACTGCGCGCCGCGCTCACCTCCGGCGAACGGATCGACGGCTGGGTCATCGGCTACGGCCTCGACCACAACGTTTTCGGCGGCCGGACCGTCGACCGCGCCCTCGTCGAGGACGTCCTGGACGGCGCGCCCGCCTTCCTGCGCCTGTACGACGGCCACTCCGCCCTCGTCAGCGAGGCCACGCTCAAGGCCGCCGACATCACCGGACCGCGCACCTTCGCACAGCGGTCGCACCTCGCCGTCGACGCCGACGGACGGCTGACCGGGCACCTCGTCGAACATGCCGCGATGGCGCTCGTCGAGCCCTTCATGCCGAGGCCTTCCTACGCCGAACGCCGGGCCCGGCTGGGCGAGTTGCTCGGCGGGATGGCGGCCACCGGCCTCACCGGCGCCCATGTCATGGACCTCGGCGACCTCGACCTGGTGGGCGCGCTCGCCGAGGAGTCGCCGCTGCCGCTGCGGCTGCGCTTCGCCCCTTGGTGCATGCCCGGCGCCGACGCGGACGACCTCGCCGAACTCGTCGCCCTCCAGGGCCGGGGCGGACGGCACTGGCGGGTCGGCGGGGTGAAGTTCTTCATGGACGGCACCGTCGAGGGCGGCACCGCGTGGCTCGACCACCCCGACTGCCACGGCCAGGGCACCGACGCGTTCTGGCCCGACCCTGCGGCGTACAGCGCCGCCGTACGAGAGCTGCATCGCGCCGGGGTGCGTACGGCGACCCACGCGATCGGGGATGCCGCCGTACGGCATGTCCTCGACACCGTCGCCTCGTTGGGGCCCGGCGGACGGCTCGCGCACCGGATCGAGCACATCGAGTCCGTGCCGGACGAGCTCGTGGGGCGGTTCGCGGAGGTGGGGGTCATCGCCTCGATGCAGCCGCCGCACACGGACTTCACCCGGGCCGACCTGTCCGACGAGTGGTCGGTGCGGCTGGGAGAGGAGCGTGCCGTGCGGGCCTGGCGGTTGCGTGACCTGCGGGACGCGGGTGCGATCGTCGCGCTCGGGTCGGACTGGCCCATCGCCCACTACGACGCGCGGGGTGTACTGGCGACGGCCAGGGCGCCGAGGGGAGCGGCGTCGTCAGGGGTGGGGCTCACGGG
>NZ_JARGEE010000208.1:4473-15929 GCF_033794485.1 Streptomyces sp. MB09-02B | reverse complement strand
GCCCCTGGGGATGGGAAGGGTAGGGGCGGCGGGGGCGACTTATCAGGTTGCTGTCAGCCATCGACGTACCGCACCCGCTGTATGCCGAATTCCTCCCGTACGACCGTGGGATGCCCCACTCTTCCCCCCTGAGGGGGCCCTGGGGCACCACCACGGCCCCGTACCGTTGACGCATGGATCTTCGACTGACCGGACCGCGACTGCGCGGAGCGCTGCGGCGGAGGCCGCGGCGGACCGTCGCCGCCGCGGCCGCCGTCGTCGTGCTCGCCGGGGCCGGTACCTGGACGGCCACCGCCTCGGACGAAGCGGCGCCGGTGAAACGCGCCGACCAGGCCATGGAGACGGCCGAGGGCGTACGCATCGACACCTCGTACTTCACCTCCGGCGGTGACGGCCGCCGTCCGGCCGTCCTGCTCGGCCACGGCTTCGGCGGCAGCATGAACGACGTCCGCGAGCAGGCCGAGGACCTCGCCCGCGACGGCTACGCGGTGCTGACCTGGTCCGCCCGCGGCTTCGGCAAGTCGACCGGCAAGATCGGGCTCAACGACCCCGAGGGCGAGGTCGCCGACGTCTCGAAGCTGATCGACTGGCTGGCGGAACGCCCCGAGGTGCAGCTCGACAAGAAGGGCGACCCCCGCCTCGGCATGGCCGGCGCCTCCTACGGCGGAGCGATCGCCCTGCTGACCGCCGGGTACGACGACCGCGTCGACGCCATCGCGCCCGCGATCACGTACTGGAACCTGGCGGACGCCCTCTTCCCGAACGGCGTCTTCAAGAAGCTGTGGGCCGGGCTCTTCGTCAACACCGGCGGCGGCTGCGAGAAGTTCGAGACCCAGCTGTGCGAGATGTACCAGCGCGTCGCCGAGTCCGGACAGCCTGACGCGGAGGCCGTGAAGCTGCTCGACGCGCGCAGCCCCGAGGCCGTCGGCGACCGCATCAAGGTGCCCACCCTGCTGATGCAGGGCCAGACCGACTCCCTCTTCCCGCTCGGCCAGGCCGACGCCGCCGCCGAGGCGATCAAGGCCAACGGCGCTCCCGTGGACGTCGACTGGATCTCCGGCGGTCACGACGGCGGCGACATGGAGACCAGCCGCGTCCAGGCCCGCACGGACGCCTGGTTCGACCGCTACCTCAAGGACGACAAGGACGCCGACACCGGCTCCGCCTTCCGCGTCACCCGCACCCTCGGTGCCGGATCCGGCGACGGCGAACCCCGCCTCGCCGGCACCACCGACGACACCTACCCGGGCCTGGAGAGCGACCCCACGAAGATCGCCCTCGCCGGCCGCGAGCAGAGCTTCGAGAACCCGGCCGGCTCCAACCCGCCCGCCATCTCGGCCCTGCCCGGTCTCGGCGCCGCCGGCGGCCTCGCCCAGCTCTCCTCGCTCGGCGTCAGCATCTCCCTGGACTTCCCCGGCCAGTTCGCCGCGTTCCAGTCGAAACCCGTCGCCGACGACCTCCAGATCACCGGCTCGCCCACGGCGACGGTCCACGTCAAGTCGACCAGCGAGGACGCCGTCCTCTTCGCCAAGGTGTACGACGTCGGTCCGGACGGCAGGTCCCAGGTCCTGCCGTCCCAGCTCGTCGAGCCCGTGCGCGTCGAGGGCGCCAAGTCCGGCAAGGACGTGACGCTCACCCTCCCGGCCGTCGACCACGACCTCGACGACGGCCACAGCCTCCGTCTGGTCCTCGCCTCCACCGACCTCGGCTACGCCTCCCCGACGACACCGGCGACGTACACCGTCTCCCTCAAGGGCGACCTGGAGGTGCCCACGCCGCTCGGCAGTGCCGACCGCACGGACGTGCTGCCCGCCTGGGTCTGGTACCTGCCGATCGCCGGCGCGGTGATCGCCGCAGTCCTGCTGGTCACCGGCCGCCGCCGGATCGTCACCCCGGCCCCCGACCCGGCGCTCGCCGAGGTCCCCCTGGAGATCACCGACCTCAGCAAGAAGTACAAGAACGGCGACCGCTACAGCGTCCGCGACCTCTCCTTCCGTGTCGAGAAGGGCCAGGTCCTCGGCCTGCTCGGGCCGAACGGCGCGGGCAAGACGACGACCCTGCGCATGCTGATGGGCCTGATCCAGCCCGACGGCGGCCAGATCCGGGTCTTCGGCCACGCGATCGTGCCGGGCGCCCCGGTCCTCTCCCGCGTCGGCGCGTTCGTCGAGGGCGCGGGCTTCCTCCCGCACCTCTCCGGCCGCGAGAACCTGGAGCTGTACTGGGCCGCCACCGGCCGCCCCGCCGAGGACGCGCACCTCGACGAGGCCCTGGAGATCGCCGGTCTCGGCGACGCCCTGGCCCGCGCGGTCCGCACCTACTCCCAGGGCATGCGCCAGCGCCTGGCCATCGCCCAGGCCATGCTCGGCCTGCCCGACCTGCTGATCCTCGACGAGCCGACCAACGGACTCGACCCGCCGCAGATCCGCGAGATGCGCGAGGTCATGATCCGGTACGCGGCCGCCGGCCGCACGGTCATCGTCTCCAGCCACCTGCTGGCAGAGGTCGAGCAGACCTGTACGCATCTGGTCGTCATGGACCACGGGCAGCTCGTTCAGGCGGGCCCCGTGAGCGAGATCGTCGGCTCCGGCGACACGCTGCTGGTCGGCACGTCCGAGCCCGTGGACGAGCCGCTCGTCGAGAAGATCGCCGCCCTGCCGGGCGTCGACTCGGCCGTCCGCGCCGACGAGGGCCTGGTGGTCCGCCTCGGTGCCGACGGCAGCGCCCAGCGCCTCGTCGCCGAACTCGTACGGCTGGAGGTCCCCGTGTCGTCGGTCGGCCCGCACCGCCGCCTCGAAGACGCCTTCCTCACCCTGATCGGAGAGCACGCATGAGCACGCTGACCGAGCGTGCCGAGCACGCACAACCCGGGTCCCCGCGGCCCGTCGAGGTCGCCGACGGCTACAGCGCCGGCCGTACCCTCCCCCTGAGGGTCGAGCTGGTCCGCCAACTGAAGCGCAGGCGCACGATGGTCATGGGCGGCATCCTGTTCGCCCTGCCCCTCGTGCTGCTGATCGCCTTCCAGGTCGGCGGCTCGCCCGGCGAGGGCAACAACCGGGTCAACCTGATGGACACGGCGACGGCGTCCGGCGCGAACTTCGCCGCGGTGAACCTCTTCGCCGCGGCGGGCTTCCTCCTCGTCATCCCCGTCGCACTGTTCTGCGGCGACACGGTCGCCTCGGAGGCCAGCTGGTCCTCCCTGCGCTACCTCCTCGCCGCGCCCGTGCCCCGCGCCCGCCTGCTGTGGTCCAAGCTCGTCGTCGGCCTCACCCTCAGCCTCGCGGCGCTGGTGCTGCTGCCGGTCGTCGCGCTCGCCGTCGGCACGGCCGCCTACGGCTGGGGCCCGCTGGAGCTGCCGACCGGCGGTGAACTCGCCACCGGCGCCGCCACGCAGGCCCTGGTGATCACCGTGGCGTACATCTTCGTGTCCCAACTGGTCACCGCCGGTATGGCGTTCTGGCTGTCCACCCGGACCGACGCACCGCTGGGCGCGGTCGGCGGCGCCGTCGGCCTCACCATCGTCGGCAATGTGCTCGACTCGGTGACCGCCCTCGGTGACTGGCGCCACTTCCTGCCCGCGCACTGGCAGTACGCCTGGCTGGACGTCGTCCGCCCGCAGCCCGAGTACACCGACATGATCCAGGGCGTCTCGGTTTCCATAACGTACGCCCTGGTCCTGTTCGCCCTGGCCTTCCGGGGTTTCGGCCGCAAGGACGTCGTCTCCTAGGTCAACGGAAGATCACCTACCGGTCTCGACGGGCCCCCGCCGTGGCCGCTTCGAGACGCATCCGCAACTCCCCGTAGCGCACATCCGGGCCCCCCGCGCCGTCACAGTCACAACAGTCGCCCACAGGAAGGCGGCAGACGACGTGGCTAGGGGGCCCGGATGCACACGTATCGCAGGACCAGTCCGACGGCGAGGCCGCGGCCGACGACACCACGACACCGGCGACGGCTCGGCACCGCGCTCCTCGCCCTGGGCACGGCCGGCGCCCTCCTCCTCACCGGGTGCAGCGGCGGCGCCGACGGGCGGGGCAACTCCTCCTCGTACGACCGGGGAAAGGGCGAGAACCGCCCCGAGGACGGCTTCCCGGCCCCCGCCCCCGAGGGCACCGGCCCCCGCGAACGGGGGGAGGGACAGACGGACGAGGAGTCCCGGGACAGCGCCCCGACCCCCGACGACTTCCTGTCCACCTTCGCCCTCGACGTCGACACCGCCTCCTACGGCTACGCCCGCCGCACCCTGGCCGACGGCAGCCTGCCCGACCCGTCGACCGTCCGCCCGGAGGAATTCGTCAACAGCTTCCGCCAGGACTACGAACGCCCCGACGGCGACGGCTTCTCGGTGACCGTCGACGGCGCCCGGACCACCGGCGACGGCGAGGACGGGTCCTGGTCCCTGGTCCGCGTCGGTCTCGCCACCCGAGCCGCCGGGGACGACGGCGAGCGTCCGCCCGCCGCCCTCACCTTCGTCATCGACGTCTCCGGCTCCATGGCCGAACCGGGCCGCCTCGACCTCGCCCAGGAAGCCCTGCGCACGATGACGAACCGGCTGCGCGACGACGACTCGGTAGCCATCGTCACCTTCAGCGACCAGGCCGAGACCGTGCTGCCGATGACCCGCCTCGACGACGACCGGGACGAGGTCCTGGACGCGGTCGACAGCCTGGAGCCCACCGACTCCACCAACCTCGCGGCGGGCGTCGAGACCGGTTACGAGACCGCTGTCGACGGCCTGCGCAAGGGCGCCACCAACCGGGTCGTCCTGCTCTCCGACGCCCTCGCCAACACCGGCGCCACCGACGCCGACACCATCCTCGAACGCATCGCCGGCGAACGCCGCGAGCACGGCATCACCCTCTTCGGCGTCGGTGTCGGCAGCGACTACGGCGACGACCTCATGGAACAGCTCGCCGACCGGGGCGACGGCCACACCACCTACGTCTCCACCGAGGAGGAGGCCGAGGAGGTCTTCTGCGAGGAACTCCCGCGCCACGTCGACCTCACCGCCCGCGACGCCAAGGTCCAGGTCTCCTTCGACCCGGCGACGGTCGAGGAGTTCCGCCTGATCGGCTACGACAACCGGCAGGTCGCCGACGAGGACTTCCGTGACGACCGCGTCGACGGTGGCGAGGTCGGCCCCGGCCACACCGTCACCGCCCTCTACGCCGTCCGCACCGAGGACGGCACCGACGCCGGTCACCTCGCCACCGCCACGGTCCGCTGGCTCGACCCCGACACCCGTACCCCGCACGAGGAATCGGCCGGCCTGGAGGCCTCGAACCTCCACGGCGGCCTGTGGACCTCCGCGCCGTACGGCCTCCAGGTCGCCGCCGTGGCCGCGTACTTCGCCGACGCACTCCGCCAGGAGAACGGCCGCTGGACCGACCTCCCGGCCCGCCCCTCGCTGAGCCGGCTGGGCCACCGGGCGGACGACCTGGCCCAGGACCGTGCGGACAAGGACCTCC
This sequence comes from Streptomyces sp. MB09-02B, assembly GCF_033794485.1. Classification (NCBI taxonomy): domain Bacteria; kingdom Bacillati; phylum Actinomycetota; class Actinomycetes; order Kitasatosporales; family Streptomycetaceae; genus Streptomyces; species Streptomyces sp. MB09-02B. The sequence goes on along the minus strand of NZ_JARGEE010000208.1, from coordinate 10,464 downwards.
GCGCCCTGGCCGAGGCGATCAGGACGGCGGAGGACCTGATGGGTTAGGAACTAATGGGCCAGGACCCCAAGGTGCCAAACACTCAAGGGATCAGGAGCTGACGGGGTGGGCCCTCGGCACGCAGACCGAGGGCAGCGCCCGCACCAGCCCCTCCCCGTGCAGCCGGTCCAGCCGGTGTTCGACCGCGGACCGTACCGCCGCCACCCGCAGCCGGGGCCCGCACGAAGCCCCGGCCCGCGACGACTCCGTCTCCTGGAGCGCGCTCAACACCTCGGTGGTGATCCGGTCGAGCACCGGCCGCACCTCCTTCACCAGATCGGGCCGCTCGGTGGGCCGCTCCCCGGGATGCGCGTCCCACCGGGCGTAAAGGCCGCGCTGCACCAGCTTGTTGGCCTCGATCTGGTCGCGGAAGACCGCGGTGACGGCGTCCGGATCGAGGCCGAGCCCGACGGCCCGCGCCGCCACGTCGTCCAGGATCGCCTTCTCCCGTACGGGATCGTCGATGGGTGTGGCCGTCCCGTACTTCGCCGCCGCGACCTTGTCCGCCACGAGCAGCCGCTCGGCGAACAGATCCGTCAGCACGGTGAGCGACCGGGCGCCCGCGACCGTACGAAGGGGAGTGGCAGAGGAATCGGTCGCGGAGGAATCGGTGGCGGTGGCCGGTGCGACACCGGTCAGCACCACGACGGACGAGACACAGACGGATATCAGGACGGACCTGAGGAGTGGGGGGCGCATGATCCACGCCTATCACACGCGCCCCACCCGCCCCCCGGAGCCGGGCGAAACCCTTGAAATTCTCTTACTTACGGGTAAGTTGACTCGCCGGTAATGTAGGAGTCGGCCTCGGGAGCCGTGAATGGGCGTACGCAAGGACCTGAACCGGGCGAAGCAGCGCGGCGCCCTGCTCGACCGGGTCGAGGTCGAGGTCGTCAAGGACGCGCGGGGAGTCGTCCGCGAGGCACGCACGCCCGCCCTGGCTCCCCGCCCCACCGGCGGCAGCATTGCCGACCTCCCCTTCCGCAACGCCACGGAGGCCCCGGACGCCGTCGTCCTGCGCCACGCCGACCGCCACGGCACCTACCAGCCGGTCACCGCCACCGCCTTCGCCCGCGAAGTCACCGCCACCGCCAAGGGGTTGATAGCCGCCGGGCTCGAACCCGGCGGCCGGGTGGCGGTGATGTCCCGCACCCGCTACGAGTGGACCGTGCTCGACTTCGCCGTCTGGGCGGCCGGCGGCCAGTCCGTCCCCATCTACGCCACGTCCTCGCCGGACCAGATCGAGTGGATCGTCCGCGACTCCGGCTGCCGTTTCGTGGTCGTGGAGAGCCCCGAGAACGCGGAGGCCGTCGCCACCGCCACCGCCCGCCACTCCCAGCCCCCGCACGTCTGGCAGATCGACCGGGAGGCCCTCGCCCACCTCGCCGACCTGGGCCGGGGCGTCCCCGACGACGAGGTCACCAAACGCCGCGCCGCCCTCACCCCCGACACGGCGGCGACCATCTGCTACACCTCCGGCACCACCGGCCGCCCCAAGGGCTGTGTCCTCACCCACGCCAACCTCCACGCGGAGGCCGCCAACACGGTCGAACTGCTCCACCCGATCTTCAAGGAGATCTCCGGCCAGGTCGCCTCCACCCTCCTCTTCCTCCCCCTCGCCCACATCCTCGGCCGCACGATCCAGATCGCCTGTCTCCTGGCCCGCATTGAGATCGGCCACTGCCCGAGCATCAAGCCCGACGAACTCCGGCCCGCCCTCAAGAAGTTCCGCCCCACCTTCCTGGTCGGTGTCCCGTACCTCTTCGAGCGGATCCACGCCACCGGCCGCGCCACCGCCGAACGCCTGGGCCGGGGCGCCTCCTTCGACCGCGCCCACCGCCTCGGCGTCCGCTTCGCCCGCGCCCATCTGGACAGGTTCCTGGACCGGGGCCCCGGCCCGACCCCGGGTCTGCACGCCGCCTGGGCCCTGTACGACCTGCTGGTCTACCGCCGCGTCCGCAAGGAGCTCGGCGGCCGGGTGCGCTACGCCATCAGCGGCGGCTCCCCCCTCGACCGCGACCTCAACCTCTTCTTCTACGCCGCCGGGATCATCGTCTACGAGGGCTACGGCCTCACCGAGACCACCGCCGCCGCCACCATCGTCCCGCCGCTGAAGCCCCGCCCCGGCACGGTCGGCCAACCCGTCCCCGGCACCGCCGTCCGCATCGCCGACGACGGGGAGGTCCTCATCAAGGGCGGCATCGTCTTCGGCACCTACTGGAACAACCCGGTCGCCACCGACGCCGCCCTCACCGACGACTGGTTCGCCACGGGTGACCTCGGCGCGCTCGACGAGGACGGCTACCTCACCATCACCGGCCGCAAGAAGGACATCCTCGTCACCTCCGGCGGCAAGAACGTCTCCCCGGCCGTCCTGGAGGACCGGCTCCGCAGCCGTCCCCCGGTCGGGCAGTGCATCGTCGTCGGCGACAACCGCCCCTTCGTCGCCGCCCTCATCACCCTCGACCCCGAGGACGTCACCCACTGGCTGCACGTCCGCGGCATGTCCCCGGACACCCCGCTCGCCGAGATCGTCACCGACCCCCGGATGCGCGCCGACGTCCAGCAGGCCGTCGACTACGCCAACCAGGCCGTCTCCCGCGCCGAGTCCATCCGCGAGTTCAAGCTGGTGGAAGGCGAGTTCAGCGAGGAGAACGGCCTGCTCACCCCGTCCATGAAGGTCAAGCGCCACGCGGTCACGGCGGCGTACGCGGCGGCGATCGAGTCGCTGTACGCGAAGAAGTGAGCGACGGCCGGGACACTCCTCCGCGCACGTGAAAGCGGGCCGCCGAAGAACTCGGCGACCCGCTCGTGTCCGTCCGTTGGTGGCGTCGGTGTTACTTGCCGCCGTCCTTGCCGTTGCCGTTGTCCGAGAGGATCGGGATGTCGGACAGGATGTGCGAGAGCGGCTCGTCACCCTTGGCCTGGGTGGAGTTCTCGGTGCACTGCTGGTTCTGCGGGGCCGACAGGATCGGGATGTCCTGGAGCGCGACTCCGAGGGCGCCGATGCCGCCGAGGTTCAGCTTGGCCGGCAGACCGATGCAGGGCTTGTTCAGCGAGCCCTGGACCAGCGAGAGCTGAGGGCTCATGTCGCCCTTGGTGACGGAGTTGCCGAACGCCTGGTGGGCGCCGTTACCGCTGAAGGACGTGGTGCCACCGTCGTCGGCGAGCGCCTGGGGCGCGGCGGCGGCCGCGAGGCCCGTGATGGAAGCGGCAACAGCCGCGGTAGCCCACAGCTTCTTCATGTTCGAACCCTTTCGGAAAGCGGACTCCGTTGCGGAGTTGCGCCCTGATCAACAGGGCATCCAGCCAACGGTTGCGTTGATTGCGCCTTTTGGAGCAATAGGCGGCTTATCGTCAGTGCTTGCCGTCGCCGTTGCCGTTGTCCGAGAGGATCGGGATGTCGGACAGGATGTGCGAGAGCGGCTCGTCACCCTTGGCCTGGGTGGAGTTCTCGGTGCACTGCTGGTTCTGCGGGGCCGACAGGATCGGGATGTCCTGGAGGGCGATGCCGCCGATGAGCCCGGCGCCTCCGAGGTTGGCCTTGAGCGGCAGGCCGATGCACGGCTTGTTCAGTGAGCCCTGGATCAGCGCCATCTGCGGGCTCATGTTGCCGTACGTGGCCGAGTTTCCGTACACCTGGTGGGCGTCGTTCCCGCTGAAGGACGTGGTGCCACCGTCGTCGGCGAGCGCCTGGGGTGCGACGGCCGCCGAGGCTCCGACGGCGGAGGCGGCGATTGTCGTCACGGCCATAATCTTCTTGATCACTTGTGATTCCCCTTCTGGACGGACCCCGTTTTCCACCGGAGCGTCATGGACAACTCGTCCCCGGACTTTCCGGTTGCTCTGATTCACTCAGTCGGCCCACATGAAGAGTGGGCGCGGGGCGTGCGCAGACAGGCTGATGCGCGGGAATGCGCGGACACGAGCGGGCCGAATGAGTGACCTTCCGAAACCCGTGTGGGCGCGTCGCCGTTGCTGCCAGCGTCTAGGGACCCGCGGGTCCGCCAGGAAAGGAACGCGAAATGCTCAAGAAGGCAATGGCCGCGGTCACGGTCGCCGCTTCCATCACGGGCCTCGCGGCCGCCGCCGCGCCCCAGGCGCTCGCCGACGACGGTGGCACCACGTCCTTCAGCGGTAACGGCGCCCACCAGGCGTTCGGCAACTCCGTCACCAAGGGCGACATGAGCCCTCAGCTCTCGCTGGTCCAGGGCTCGCTGAACAAGCCGTGTGTCGGTCTGCCGCTCAAGGCCAACATCGGCGGTCTCGGACTGCTCGCCGGGCTCGCGGCCCAGGACATCCCGATCCTGTCCGCGCCGCAGAACCAGCAGTGCACCGAGAACTCCACCCAGGCCAAGGGTGACGAGCCCCTCTCGCACATCCTGTCCGACATCCCGATCCTCTCGGACAACGGCAACGGCGGCGGCAAGAACTGATCGGAATATCGTCAGACGACTCGGGTTGGGCGCGATGCGTTCGGCCCGAGTTGTTCGTCTGTCCCCGGGCCCGCCATTCGGGTGCGGTCGATATGCCTTTCCGATCATCTCGCGGGGCGATTGGGTGAATTACCCTACGCTCCGCGTTCGGAAGTTTCTTCCGATGTCTATTCCTCGTTCCACAGGCTGCAGGTCATGATGCGAGCCGTCCATGCTGTGCTCGCTCGGTTTCGGCCGTCAATCAGGGCATGACCGCAGAGAAGGGAAATGACGTGAAGCTCAAGAAGAGCGCTGTCGTCGTCGCCGGCGCGATCATGGCCGTGTGCATGGCCACCCCGGCCTTTGCCGACGCCGAGGCCAAGGGTGCCGCCATCGGGTCCCCGGGTGTCCTCTCGGGGAACGTGGTTCAGGTCCCGATCCACATCCCCGTCAACGTGTGCGGTAACTCCATCAACGTCATCGGTCTGCTCAACCCGGCAGCCGGCAACGTGTGCGTCAACGACTGACGTCGTAACGCCTCGCACCAGCCGCTCGGCGGTGCCTCAGCCGGTCTTGGAGTGTCCTCAACGGCTCCAAGGCCGGCTTTTCCCACTTCTTCGAGCAGGAAGAACACGAGATGCGACAGACCCTGCGCAAGAGAATGGTCGTGGCCGCCGCGACGACGGGCCTGCTGTCCCTCTACGGCACGCCGGTCCTAGCGGACACGGGCGCGCACGGGGCCGCCGCGAACTCGCCCGGCGTAGCTTCGGGCAACGCGGTCGAGGTGCCGGTCACCGTTCCGGTGAACGTCTGCGGCAACACCGTGGATGCCGCCGCCATCGGCAACCCGTCCGTCGGCAACGCGTGCGGCAACGCCGGCGACCACGCCCCGGAGAGCACCGAGAGCACCAAGAGCACCGGCAGTGGCAAGAGCGCTGAGAGCGTTCAGAGCGCCGAGAGCGTCCCTGATCGTCATGCCGCTCCGGTCGCGGAGCCCGTGTACACGCCGGCCCCCGCGTCCGCACCCGAGGAGTCGGTCTCCTCGGCTCCGGAACCCGACGACTCCTGGGCGGCGCCGTCATACGAGGAGTACGTGGAGCCCGACGCGCACCAGGGGTCCGACGCGTACCAGGGGCCCGACGAGCACACGGAGTACGACGGGGGCACGGCGTACGACGAGGGTGCGGCGTACGAGGAGGGTGCGGCGTACGAGGAGTCCACGCAGGACTGGGACGAAGGCGGATACGGACACCAGGACGACTCCCCGGGCGGCTACGGCGACCAGCCGAACGACGAGGAGCCCGAGGGCGGTTACGGCGACCATCCGCCGACGAACCCGCCCACCAAGCCCCCGCACCCGACCAAACCGCCGACGAATCCGCCGACGAAGCCTCCGCACTCCACGCACCCGCCGACGAAGCCTCCGCACTCGACGAATCCGCCGACGAAGCCTCCGCACTCGACGAATCCGCCGACGAAGCCTCCGCACTCGACGAATCCGCCGACGAAGCCTCCGCACTCGACGAATCCGCCGACG
>NZ_JARGEE010000208.1:0-4373 GCF_033794485.1 Streptomyces sp. MB09-02B | reverse complement strand
AAGCCTCCGCACTCCACGCACCCGCCGACCAAGCCCCCGCACTCCACGCACCCGCCGACGAAGCCGCCGCACTCCACGCACCCGCCGACGACGCCGCCCACCAAGCCGCCCACGCTCCCCGAAACCGGCAGCGACCGTGAGGCGCTCCTCGCCGCCGGGGCCGCGAGCGTCGCGCTGATCGCGGGTGGGGCCATCGTGTACCGGCGGGGCCGGGCCGCATCCGGCCGATGACGGGACGGTGAGTCGCTCCGGGTGCCGGGGGCGCGCCGCGCCGCCCGGCACCCGAGCCCGTCACGACCCGGCGGTGGAAGCCAGGCCGGCCCGCGCCCCCGGCACCGGGACCCGCCCGCCGGGCACCCCCGCGCGCAGTCGCCGCCGTACCCCTCGTACGAGCGTGGGCGCCGTGAACGACGCGCCATGCACGAAACGCATCGCGGGGCCGAAGCCGGCGGCGGTGGTCAGGCCCGCGAGGAACAGACCGGGGACCGTGGACTCGAAGTCCCGCCCGACCGCGGGCGAGCCGTCGGACAGGGGCACGAGGTCCGCGCGAACCTCCGGCGCCAGCAGGTCCAGCCGGTCGCAGCCGGCCCGGAATCCCGTGGCTGCGATGACGTGTTCGGTGTCCAGCGACGTCAGCGCACCGTCCCGGCCCACCGTCTCCAGGCGGACGGCGCCGCCCGTCTCGTACGCCACCGCGACCTCCTGACCGAGCCGTACCTCGACGGTGCGCTCGACACGGTCGCGCACCCACCAGGCGCCCGCCGGTCCCAGTGCCTCGGCGGCGACCCGCACGCGTCTCGCCTCGGGCAGGCGGCGGAACCAGTCGGGTCGCTCCGCGTAGAACCAGTTGCGCCAGCCGCAACCCAGGCCGCTGTGCGGGGAGCGGACCGAGCGCCGTAGCGGGCGTACAAGCGGGGGCGGGACGTCGTTCCAGCGGAGGATGGGCGAGCGGGCCAACACCCTTGCCCGGGTGCCCTGTTCGGCAAGGAGTGCGGCAGTCTCCAGGGCCGCCTGGCCGCCGCCGACCACCGTGACGTCCAGGTCCCGGAAACGGCCGAGGTCGTGGTGGTGGCTGCTGTGGGAGACCCGCTCTCTGGACAACTCGCGCAACACGGCCGGGACTTCGACGAAGGGGATCACACCGACGGCGAGGACCACCGTGCGGCCGCGTACCACCTCGCCGTCGGCCAGGACCGCCTCGAAACCGCCGCAGCGACGCTGAACGCGTGCCACCATCCGTTCGTCGACGGGTGGAACGGCGTTGCGGGCGAACCACAGGCCGTACGAGGCGAAGGTGCCGACCGGGATCGGCAGGCCGTGACGGGCCTCGACGCCCCGCTGCGCGCAGTACACCTCCAGACGCCAACGCCCCTCGGGATCGGAGAGGTTGGAGGCCCACGGCTCGGACTTGAGGAACATGCCGGACGGCATGTGGTCGCGCCAGGACGCCATGGGACGGCCGAGGACGCGCAGGCTGAGCCCGGCGGCCGCGGCATGGGACGCGATGGACAGGCCGTACGGGCCGGCGCCCACCACCAGCAGGTCGTACATCAGGCGCTGCTCGCTTTCTCGTTCTCGGCGCGCTTCTCGGCGCGGATCGCGGTGCGGTTGTCGGTTCGGTGCTCGGGGGCGCGGTGGTCGGGAGCGTGCCCGTCGGGGAAGCGGTCGTCGGGGAAGCGGTTGTCGGGGGAGCGGTCGGCGGGGGAGCCGTCGTGCCGTCCGGGAGGGGGTGTGCGGGGCGCCAGCAGTCGGCCGAGCGCGTGCCGGGGCCACAGCGACCACAGCGCGAGGCCGGGGGCGCGGTCGTCCCGCGCGTACCAGGCCAGCTCGCGTGCACCCGGCCGGGACGGCGGGCAGGGGAGCGGGTGGGGGCGCAGCGCGGTCAGCGGCGCGTAGTTCTCCACGACGAAGGTCCGGCCCGGCACCGGCGCCCCGTCCGGCACCCGACGGCCGGTCAGGTCCAGATGCAGGGCGCGGACCACATCGACACCGGCGGTGTCCGTGAACAGCCGGAACTGGGCGCCGGGACGGGGGTTGAAGTCGAGCAGGTGGTAGAGGTCGGTCCGGCCCTCGCGGCGGAAGTCGAGGTCGAACACGCCCCGATAGCCGAGCGCGCCGGTCAAGCGCTCGGCCAGGGCCTGGACCTGCGGGTTCGGGGTCCAGCGGCCCACGGTCGTCAGACCCGCGCCGGGCGGCCAGGCGCCCAACTTACGGCCGGGCCCGCCGGAGCGCACGACGCCGGCGTGGTCCACGTAGCCGTGGAAGAACCAGTCGCGGTCCAGACCCGGCGGCAGGAAGGCCTGGAGCAGCAGCCGGCTGCCCGCCTGCGCCGAGCGCCGGTACAGGACCGCCGCCTCCCCGGCCGAGCGCACCACCACCGTGCTGCGCAGTCCGGTGCCGGCGGGCAGCAGCCACGGACGGCTCCACTTGGCCACCACCGGCAGGCCCAGCTCGCGGGCTGCGGCCTCGGCCTCCGCCGCGCTGTCGGGAATCGTGGTCGTCGGGTGAGGGACGCCCAGACGCGCGCACAGCGCGGCGAGTTCGGCTTTGTCGGCCACCTGTTCGGTGAGGGTGGGTGGCCCGTCCGGTAGCAGGAAACGGTCCGTCAGGTCCGCGCGTAGCCTCGCGACGGCCACCGCGCTCGCGTCGTCCAGGGCGACCAGGACGGCCCGTCGGCCGACCCGGTCCGCCACCCGGCCGAGGACGCCCGCGAACTCGTCGGGACAGGCCCCCGGACGGGGCGGGGTGTGGATCGCGCGGAGGAACCGTGAGCTGCGTACGGGGCTCGCCGCGCAGTCGGCGACCAGATGCACCTCGACCCCGGCCCGGCCCAAGGACCGTACGGCGCCCAGGGTTCCGTGGTGGAAGGGATTACGGTCCGTCCGCAGCAATACGGTCGGAACGCGGATGTCGAGCTGAGGCACATTCATTTCGTCGGGGTCCTCGCACATTTCTTTGACGTCGGGTCACCCGTGCGGGCGATTCGGGCACCCGAAGGCCGGAGCCCCGGCTGGCGGCATTCATATTCGTATGACTGATTGTCAGTAGGTGGAAATCGGCGGCGGAAAGCAGTGAAGTGAAGAAAGCGGAGAGGGGAGCGGACATGGCTCCACAACAGCGGCGGCACCGGCACAGGAGGCTCCGCGGCAGACGGCTGGCGCTCGTCGCGGCCGGCGTGGTCGCGACGTACGCGCTCGCGTCGGTCCCGGTGTACGCCGTGGGCACGCGGCTCGTGGTCCGGGTGACCGACCCACCGGCGCCGGCGGCCCCGGCCACCCCCACGACTCCCACCAGCCCAACGGCCCCGGCCGCCACGGCTTCGCCCGTCCCCACGGCTCCGGCCGCGCCGACGGCACCCCTCGTCCCGAACGCGTCCGTCGCGCCGCAGAGCCCCTCGCCCCTGCCGGCCACTCCCTCCGAGACCCCGAAGCCTCCCGAGCAGCTGCCGGCCATGGGCGCCTATCTGCACTACGGGCCCCGCGGCGTCGCCCGGATCGCCGAGCTGAGCGATTGGCTGGGCGGCTCCGACCTGCGGGTTGCGCACACCTATCTGCCGGGTGACCGCTGGTCCAACATCGAGGGACTGCCCGGCTTCCTGGACTCCTGGGCGCAGTGGCGGCGCGACGAGGACGACCGGATGTTCGTCCTCAACGTGCCCATGATGGAGCGCAACGAGGAGGGCGTCTCCGACTGGGAGGTCCGCGCGCTGCTGCGCCGCGCCGCCGCCGGTCAGTTCGACCACCACTACCGCCGACTCGCGGAGCGGCTGGTCGAGTTGAAGATCCCGGACACGGTGATCGTGCTCGGCTGGGAGATGAACGGCATCACGTACACGCATCGCTGCGGGCCCGACCCGGAGAGCTGGAAGAAGTACTGGAACAGGATCGTCACCACGATGCGCGCGGTGCCGGGCCAGAAATTCACCTTCGACTGGACCCCGAACCGTGGCCGGGACGCCATTCCTTGGACGCGGTGTTATCCGGGGGACGACACCGTCGACATCATCGGCATGGACTCCTACGACCAGCCGCGCGGGATCACCTTCGACGAGCAGGTGAGCGAACCGTACGGCTTGCAGGCACACGTCGATTTCGCCAAGGCGCACAAAAAGCCCATCTCCTATGCGGAATGGGGACTCTTCCGCAACGGCGACAATCCGGAGTACATGCGGCGCATGCTCGCCTGGATGGACGAGCACAAGCCGCTCTACAACACGCTCACCGACTACTGCCCGCACGGTGTCTGGCAGTGCGCGAGCAACCCGAAGGCGGCCCAGGTGTACCGGTCGATGCTCTTCGGCCGCGACACGCCCGCGACCGCCACCCCGAAGCCGACACCCACGCCCACCCCGACACCCACGCCCACCCCGACGC
>NZ_JARGEE010000207.1:0-16125 GCF_033794485.1 Streptomyces sp. MB09-02B | reverse complement strand
GCGCTACGCCCCGGAGCCCGACAAACGCCCCGGCCGCACCGCCTTCCAACGCGACCGCGCCCGCGTGCTGCACTCCGCGGCCCTGCGCAGACTCGCCGGCAAGACCCAGGTCGTCACCCCCGGCACCCGCACCCACGTCTGGGACGCCAGCCCCCGCACCCGCCTCACCCACTCCCTGGAGTGCGCCCAGGTGGGCCGCGAGCTGGGCGCCGCCCTCGGCTGCGACCCCGACCTCGTGGAGGCCGCCTGCCTCTCCCACGACCTGGGCCACCCCCCTTTCGGCCACAACGGCGAACAGGCACTCAACGAATTCGCCGAGGACTGCGGCGGTTTCGAGGGCAACGCCCAGTCCCTGCGCCTGCTGACCCGCATCGAGCCCAAGCGCTTCGTACGCTCCCCGGAGTCGGGCGACCTCGTCAGCGTCGGCCTCAACCTCACCCGCGCCGCCCTGGACGCCGCCACCAAGTACCCCTGGCCGCGCGGCGGCCACCCCACCGACCCCAAGTCGCCCAAGTTCGGCGTGTACGACGACGACCGCCCGGTCTTCGACTGGGTCCGCAAGGGTTCCCCCGGCACGAGCACGACCTTCGAGGCCCAGGTCATGGACTGGTCCGACGACGTGGCGTACTCCGTGCACGACGTCGAGGACGGCCTGCACGCGGGCCACATCGACCCGGGCTGCCTGCACGCGGACCCCGAACGCCAGGCGGTGTTCGAGGTGGCCCGCGGCCGGTACGTCCCCGCGGACACGGACCCGGCCGAGCTCGCCGCCGCCCTCGACCGCCTCCTCGACCAGGAGTGGTGGCCCCACGGCTACGACGGGACGGCCGTCGCCCAGGCCCGGTTGAAGGACGCCACCAGCCAGCTCATCGGCCGCTTCTGCCTCGCCGCCGAGGGCGCCACCCGGCGGGCGTACGGCGTCGGCCCCCTCACCCGGTACGCCGCCGAACTGGTCGTCCCGCGCGAGGCGCGGCTGGAGTGCGCCGTGCTGAAGGCCGTCGCCGACCGCTATGTGATGCAGCGGGCCGAGCAGGAGCGGCTCCGCGCCGACCAGCGGATCGTCGTCGCCGAACTGGCCGAGGCGCTCACCGCCCGCGCGCCGGCGGGACTCGAACCCCAGTTCCGCGCGCTGTTCGACTCGGCTCCGGACGACCGCGCCCGCAAGCGGGTGATCGTCGACCAGATCGCTTCCCTCACCGACCCCTCCGCCCGCGCGCTGCACGCGAGACTGACGGTTCGGAAGTGACGGAAACGTGACCCTCCGTGGCCTGATCGGGTCACTACCTCTTCCCGCATCACGCTCCGTGCGGGACGCTCGCATGTGGACGCACTCTTAAGAGGAGGCATCAAGTGGTCGACGCGGATCAGACATTCGTCATCGTCGGAGGCGGTCTCGCCGGCGCGAAGGCGGCCGAGACGCTCCGAGCGGAGGGCTTCACCGGCCGCGTGATACTGATCTGCGACGAACGCGACCACCCCTACCAGCGTCCGCCGCTCTCCAAGGGCTATCTGCTCGGCAAGGAGGAGCGCGACAGCGTCTTCGTCCACGAGCCGTCCTGGTACGCGCGCAACGACATCGAACTCCACCTCGGCCAGACCGTCGACGCGATCGACCGTACGGCGAGGACCGTCCGCTTCGGCGACGACGGCACCCTCGTCCACTACGACAAACTGCTGCTCGCGACCGGCGCCGAGCCCCGCCGCCTGGACATCCCGGGCACCGATCTCGCGGGTGTCCACCATCTGCGCCGCCTCGCGCACGCCGAGCGCCTCAAGGGCGTCCTCGGCGCCCTCGGCCGGGACAACGGCCACCTGGTCATCGCCGGCGCCGGCTGGATCGGCCTGGAAGTGGCGGCGGCGGCCCGCGAGTACGGCGCGGAGGTCACCGTCGTCGAGCCGGAGCCGACACCGCTGCACGGCGTCCTCGGCCCCGAGCTCGGCAACCTCTTCGCCGAACTGCACCGCGAGCACGGCGTCCGTTTCCACTTCGGCGCGCGGCTCACCGAGATCGTCGGCCAGGACGGCATGGTCCTCGCGGCCCGCACGGACACCGGGGAGGAGCACCCGGCGCACGACGTCCTCGCGGCGATCGGAGCGGGTCCGCGCACGGGCCTGGCCGAAGCGGCGGGGCTGGAGGTGGCCGACCGGTCACAGGGCGGCGGCATCCTGGTGGACGCGGGACTCCGTACGTCCGATCCCTCCATCTACGCGGCCGGTGACGTCGTGTCCTTCCCGCACGTCCTCTTCGACACCCGGCTCCGCGTCGAGCACTGGGCCAACGCCCTCAACGGCGGCCCCGCCGCCGCCCGCTCCATGCTCGGGCAGGACATCACGTACGACCGGGTGCCGTACTTCTTCTCCGACCAGTACGACCTGGGGATGGAGTACTCGGGCTGGGCGCCGCCCGGCTCGTACGACCAGGTGCTGATCCGGGGCGACGCGGGGAAGCGGGAGTTCATCGCGTTCTGGGTGAAGGAGGGGAGGGTGCTGGCCGGGATGAACGTGAACGTGTGGGATGTCACTGAGCCGATCCAGAAACTGATCCGCTCCCGGGCGCGGGTCGATGTGGACGCGCTTTCGAATCCCCAGGTGCCGTTGGAGAGTCTGATCGCCTAGGGGGCTGCGGGGTGGGGCGCGAGGGGGCGCGAGGGCGACTGCGGGCCGTATGCGGCTGCTCGCGCAGTTCCCCGCGCCCCTTCCGCGGCACGGCCATGTCAGTAGGTCACCGTAGAATCTCCGCGTGGCAGGACGGATCAACGACGAGGACGTGAAGGCGGTACGGGACGCGGTCCCGATCGACGCCGTGGTGTCCGAGTACCTCCAGCTGCGCAACGCGGGCGGCGGGAACCTCAAGGGGCTCTGCCCGTTCCACGACGAGAAGTCACCGTCCTTCCAGGTCAGCCCGAGCAAGGGGCTCTTCCACTGCTTCGGCTGCCAGGAGGGCGGCGACACCATCACGTTCGTGATGAAGGTCGACCACCTGTCCTTCTCGGAGGCCGTCGAGCGCCTCGCCGGCCAGGCCGGCATCACCCTGCGCTACGAGGAGGGCGGGTACAACCCCTCCCACCAGCGCGGCGAACGCATCCGCCTGGTCGAGGCCCACAAGATCGCCGCCGAGTGGTACGCGGAACAGCTCGCCACCAGCCCCGAGGCCGACACCGGCCGGATCTTCCTCGCCGAGCGCGGCTTCGACCAGGCCGCCGCCGTCCACTTCGGCGTCGGCTACAGCCCCCAGGGCTGGGACCACCTCACCCGCTTCCTGCGCGGCAAGGGCTTCACCGACAAGGAACTGCTGCTGTCCGGCCTCTCCCAGGAGGGCCGCCGGGGCCCGATCGACCGCTTCCGCGGCCGCCTGATGTGGCCCATCCGCGACATCGGCGGAGACGTGGTCGGCTTCGGCGCCCGCAAGCTCTACGAGTCGGACAACGGCCCGAAGTACCTCAACACCCCCGACACGGCGATCTACCGCAAGTCCCAGGTCCTCTACGGCATCGACCTCGCCAAGAAGGACATCGCCAAGGCCAGCCGGGCCGTCGTGGTCGAGGGCTACACCGACGTCATGGCCTGCCACCTGGCCGGCGTCACCACGGCCATCGCCACCTGCGGCACGGCCTTCGGCGGCGAACACATCAAGATCCTCCGCCGACTGCTGATGGACAACGGCTCGGCCCGCGTGATCTTCACCTTCGACGGCGACGCGGCCGGCCAGAAGGCGGCCCTGCGCGCCTTCGAGGACGACCAGAAGTTCGCCGCAGAGACGTACATCGCCATCGCCCCCGACGGCATGGACCCCTGCGAACTGCGCCTGGCGAAGGGCGACGAGGCGGTCGCCGAACTCACAGAACCCCGCACCCCGCTCTTCGAGTTCGCCCTCCGCCAGATCGTCGCCCGCTACGACCTGGAGACCCCCGCAGGCCGCGCCGCCGCCCTCGACGAGGCCGCGCCGATCGTGGCCCGCATCAAGAACAGCGGCGCCCAGCACGAGGTCGCCGTGCAGCTCGCCGGCATGCTCGGCATCCTCGACACCCAGTTCGTCGTCAAGCGCGTCGCCCAGCTGGCCCGCTGGGCGCGTGAGCGCGGCGGCCAGGGCCCGGCCCCGGCCGGCCGGCGCGGGGCGGGGCCCTACGAGTCCACGGCCCGGCCCCCGTCCGGCCCGGCCCTCACCCTGCGCAACCCCGTCTTCGCCACCGAACGCGAACTCCTCAAACTCGCCCTGCAGCGACCCGAGTTGGTCGCCCCGGCGTTCGACGCGTACGGCGTCGACGAGTTCACCGCCGCCCCGTACGCGGCCGTCCGTGAGGCGATCATCGAGGCGGGCGGCGTCGAGTACGGCACCGAGGACCCGCAGGAGTATCTGGTCCGGGTCCGCGAGGCGGCGCCGGACGACACCGTGCGGGCCATGGTGACCGAGCTGGCCGTCGAGGCGATCATGCGCAAGAAGGTCGACGAGGTGTACGCGGGCGACCAGCTCGTCACCGTGCGCCGCCGGGCCGTCGAGCGCCGGGTGCGCGACGTCCAGGGCAGCCTGGCGCGGGCGGCCGCCCAGGGCGATCCCGCCCAGCTGGCCGCCGTCCAGAACGAGTTGTGGGTCCTCCAGCAGTACGACCAGGCGTTGCGGGAGCGGGGCGCGGAGGCGCTCTGAACCGCGGCCGTTCGCGCCCCCGGCCGCGCACGTCCCCGGAGCACATGCCAATCCGCGCCGGAGCCACCCCCGCTCCGTACGGTGTTCAAGCTGTTTACGGTCCGCCCAGCAGCGCACTCGTGGAACGCGGTAATCGTGCGGTCACGGACCGGACGCAAAAAGTCACCGCACGCCCCTCGTGGCGGCTGTGTGTCGTACTCCACACTGGGTGGCGGTGCCTGAGTCCTCGGAGCGCGGCCGACCCGTCCCCCACGGGTCCGAGATCCCCGCGGTTCCGCTCGATGAGTACGGGATGGACGGCGGAGAGGCCGCCCGCGCCATCCCAGACGTACCGCTGCCGTACGCCCTGGCAGCGACATTCCTGGAGGTCGCCCCCGTGCAGACCCAGACCCTCATACAGAACGACAGCACGGCCATCGGTACCGACGGCTCGGAGCCGGCCGCGGAGACCGATGTCATCACCGCGGTGCCCGCCCAGAGCCGTGCCGCGCACCACCCCGAGGCGGCCCCCGACGGCCCGCCCGACCTGGACGAACCGCCTGCCGCGGCGGTCGAGGCCTTGGAGACGGCCGAGCCCCCCGAGCCCGTGGAGCTGCCCCGCGCCCGCCCGGACACCAGCGGCCCCTCCTCCGACCTCTTCCGCCAGTACCTGCGCGAGATCGGCCGTATCCCCCTCCTGACGGCGGCGGAGGAAGTGGAACTGGCCCGCCGCGTCGAGGCCGGCCTCTTCGCCGAGGAACGGCTCGGCAACGCCCCCGACCTCGCCACCGAGCTCGCCCTCGACCTCGACAAACTGGTGGTCATGGGCCGCATGGCCAAACGCCGTCTGATCGAGGCGAACCTGCGGCTCGTCGTCTCCGTGGCGAAGCGTTACGTCGGCCGCGGCCTGACCATGCTGGACCTGGTCCAGGAAGGGAACCTGGGCCTCATCCGGGCTGTCGAGAAGTTCGACTACGCGCGCGGCTACAAGTTCTCGACCTACGCCACCTGGTGGATCCGCCAGGCCATGTCCCGCGCGCTGGCCGACCAGGCCCGCACGATCCGCGTCCCCGTCCACGTGGTCGAGCTGATCAACCGGGTCGTCCGAGTCCAGCGCCGCATGCTCCAGGAGCGGGGCTACGAGCCCACGCCGGAGGAGGTGGCCGCCCATCTCGACCTCGCCCCCGAACGCGTCAGCGAGGTCCTCCGCCTCGCCCAGGAACCGGTCTCCCTCCACGCCCCGGTCGGCGAGGAGGACGACGTGGCCCTCGGCGACCTCATCGAGGACGGCGACGCGGCGAGCCCGGTGGAGTCCGCCGCGTTCCTGTTGCTGCGCGAACACCTGGAAGCGGTCCTCTCCACGCTCGGCGAGCGGGAGCGCAAGGTGGTCCAACTCCGCTACGGCCTCGCCGACGGCCGCCCCCGCACACTGGAGGAGATAGGCCGCATCTTCGGCGTCACCCGCGAACGGATACGCCAGATCGAGTCCAAGACCCTGAACAAACTCAGGGACCACGCCTTCGCGGACCAGCTGCGGGGCTACCTGGACTGAGGGGGAGCGTCGTCGGCCGGGGCTCCGGTGAGCCTGAAAAGCAGTGGGCGCAGCCCCTGCTTTTCAGGGGCGCGGGGAACTGCGCGAGAAGCCCCACCGGGCCCGCACTCGACGACACCTCTCAGCCCACCCCCTCAGTCCACTTCAGCAACCGCCTCAGCGAACTGCGCCCGATACAGCCGCGCGTACGCCCCACCCGAGGCCAGCAACTCCTCGTGCGCCCCCTGCTCCACGATGGAACCGTTCTCCATCACCAGGATCGTGTCCGCATCCCGAATCGTCGACAGCCGGTGCGCGATCACGAACGACGTCCGCCCGTGCGCCAGCTTCG
This sequence comes from Streptomyces sp. MB09-02B, assembly GCF_033794485.1. Lineage (NCBI taxonomy): Bacteria > Bacillati > Actinomycetota > Actinomycetes > Kitasatosporales > Streptomycetaceae > Streptomyces > Streptomyces sp. MB09-02B. Next base: position 9,621 of record NZ_JARGEE010000207.1, on the reverse strand, counting down.
CCATCGCCTTCTGGATCAACACCTCCGTACGCGTGTCCACAGAAGACGTCGCCTCGTCCAGCACCAGGATCACCGGATCCGACAGGAACGCCCGGGCGATCGTGATGAGCTGCTTCTCACCCGCGCTCACCCCGCTCCCCTCGTCGTCGATCACGGTGTCGTACCCGTCCGGCAGCGTCCGGATGAACCGGTCCGCGTGCGCCGCCCGAGCCGCCTCCTCGACTTCCCCCCGGGGCACCTTCCGCGCGGCGGACGCCCCGTACGCGATGTTCTCCGCGATGGTCCCGCCGAACAGCCAGGTGTCCTGGAGCACCATCCCTATCCCGTCCCGGAGTTCGTCCCGCGACATGGACGCGACATCGACCCCGTCGAGCGTGATCCGCCCCCCGGTGACCTCGTAGAACCGCATCAACAGGTTCACCAGCGTGGTCTTGCCCGCACCCGTCGGCCCCACGATCGCGACCGTGTGCCCGGGCTCCACCACCAGCGACAGGTCCTCGATCAGCGGCTTGTCGGCCTCGTAACGGAAGGACACGCCCTCCAGCGCCACCCGCCCCCGCAGCTCCTCGGGCCGCACCCCGGGCACCGCGTCGGCCTCCTGCTCCTCCGCGTCGAGCAGTTCGAAGATCCGCTCGGCGGAGGCGACCCCCGACTGCACCAGGTTCGCCATGGACGCGACCTGCGTCAGCGGCATCGAGAACTGCCGCGAGTACTGGATGAACGCCTGCACGTCACCGATGGACAGGGCGCCCGTAGCCACCCGCAGTCCACCCACGACCGCGACCAGCACGTAGTTGATGTTCGACACGAAGAACATCAACGGCTGCATGATCCCGCTGTTGAACTGGGCCTTGAACCCGGCCTCGTACAGCCGCTCGTTCTCCTCGGCGAACTGCTGCGCCGACTCCTCCTGACGCCCGAACACCTTCACGAGCGTGTGCCCGGTGTACATCTCCTCGATGTGGGCGTTGAGCTTGCCCGTCACCCGCCACTGCGCGACGAAGTGCGGCTGCGACCGCTTGCCGACCCGCGTGGCCACCAGGAACGACACCGGCACGGTCACCAGCGCGACCAGCGCCAGCAGCGGCGACACCCAGAACATCATCACCAGCACACCGATGATGGTGAGCAGCGAGTTGATGAGCTGCCCCATCGACTGCTGCAACGTCTGCCCGATGTTGTCGATGTCGTTGGTCGCCCGGCTGAGCACCTCACCGCGCTGTCGCTTGTCGAAGTACGACAGCGGCAGCCGCGACAGCTTCGCCTGGAGCTCCTCACGCATGTGGTAGACGGTCCGGTTGATGGCCCGGTTGGAGAGTCGCGTGGCCACCGCCATCAGCAGCCCCGCGACCAGGAAGATGCCGAGGGCAACCAGCAGCACCGTGCCGACGGCGTCGAAATCGATGCCCTTGCCGGGCGTGAAGTCCGTGCCCGCCAGCATGTCGGCGACCGCGCCGTCCCCGCGCTCGCGCATGGACTCCAGCACCTCGGCCTTGGTGGCGCCCGCCGGCATCTCCCGCCCGACGACACCCGCGAACACCAGGTCGGTCGCCTTGCCGAGGATCCACGGCCCGAGCACCGACAGCCCGACGCTGAGCACCGCGCACACGACCATCGCGTACATCGTGAACCGCTCGGGCCTGAACTGCGCGAGCAGCCGCTTCCCGGACCCCTTGAAGTCCATGGAGTGCTGGTCGGGGGCCCCGGCCCCCGCCATCCGTGCCAACGGCCCGGCCATCAGGCTGCCTCCGCTTCCGTGAGCTGGGAGAGGACGATCTCCCGGTAGGTCTCGTTGTCCGCCATCAGTTCGTGGTGACGTCCGGTGCCGACGACCCGGCCCTCGTCGAGGACGACGATCCGGTCGGCGTCCCGGATGGTCGCCACCCGCTGGGCCACGATCACCACGGTCGCCTCGGCGGTCTCCCGCCCCAGCGCCGCCCGCAGCGCGGCGTCGGTCGCGTAGTCGAGCGCGGAGAAGGAGTCGTCGAACAGATAGATCTCCGGCCGCTGCACCAGTGTCCGCGCGATCGCGAGCCGCTGCCGCTGTCCGCCCGACACGTTCGTCCCGCCCTGTGCGATGGGGGAGTCCAGCCCGTTCTCCAGCCGCTCGACGAACTCCTTGGCCTGCGCCACCTCCAGCGCGTGCCACAGCTCCTCGTCGGTGGCGTCCGGATTGCCGTAGCGCAGGTTCGTCGCCACGGTCCCGGAGAACAGGTACGGCTTCTGCGGCACCAGACCCACCGTCCGCGCCAGCAGCTTCGGATCGAGCGTCCGTACGTCGACGCCGTCCACCAGCACCTCGCCCTCGGTGACGTCGAACAGCCGGGGCACCAGCCCGAGCAGCGTCGACTTCCCGCTGCCCGTGGACCCGATGACGGCCGTCGTCTCACCGGGCCGCGCCACGACCTCGATCGACCTGAGCACCGGCTCCTCGGCGCCCGGATAGCGGAACCCGGCACCCCGGACCTCCAGGAACCCGTGGCGCCGCAGCTCCCGCACGGGCTCGACCGGCGGCACCACACTCGTGTCGGTGTCCAGCACTTCCTGGATGCGCTCGGCGCACACCTCGGCGCGCGGCATCATCATGAACATGAAGGTGGCCATCATCACAGCCATGACGATCTGCATCAGATAGGCGAGAAAGGCCGTGAGCGCGCCGATCTCCATCCCACCGCTGTCGATCCGATGGGCACCGAACCACACCACCGCGATCGACGAGAAGTTGATGACCGTCATCACGATCGGGAACATCAGCGCGAGCATCCGCCCGGTGCCCAGCGACACGTCCGTCAGCTCGACGTTCGCCTGCCGGAACCGGTCCTTCTCGTAGTCGTCCCGCACGAAGGCCCGGATCACCCGGTTACCGGTGATCTGCTCCCGCAGCACCCGGTTCACGGTGTCCAGCCGCTCCTGCATCGTGCGGAACAGGGGGCGCAACCGGCGCACGATCAGGCTGACGGAGATACCGAGCACCGGTACGACGGCGAGCAGCACCCCCGACAACGGCACGTCCAGCCCGAGCGCCAGCACGATGCCGCCGACGCACATGATCGGCGCCGACACCACCAGCGTGAACGTCATGAGCACCAGCATCTGCACCTGCTGCACGTCGTTCGTGGTCCGGGTGATCAGCGACGGGGCCCCGAAGTGACCGACCTCACGCGCCGAGAACGACTGCACCCGGTCGAACACGGCGGCCCGGATGTCCCGGCCGACCGCCGACGCCGTGCGGGCGCCGTAGTACACGGCCCCGATGTTGCAGACGACCTGCACCAGCGAGATACCGATCATCAGCGCGCCGAAGGACAGGATGTAACCCGTATCCCCCTCCACCACGCCCTCGTCGATGATGTCCGCGTTCAGCGTGGGCAGGTAGAGCGTGGCGCACGTCTGCACGAACTGCAGCAGCACCAGCAGGGCGATCGGTGTCCGGTAGGGACGGAGATGACTTCTCAGCAATCGTATGAGCACGCGAGATCTCTCGGAGTCGAAGACGGAGTGGAAGACGGGGTCGAGGACGCACCACCCCCCATCGTCGAACACTCCACCCGCGTTACCTCAACCGAATTAACCCGACGGTGAAGGTTCCATGCGCAGTTTTTGCGCACCGGGACGGCACCCCGACCCCCCTCCGCTCAGGCTACGAACGGCTCACGCTCTGAACGCCCCGGGATGCGTCTGCTCCCGCACCGCCACGTACTGCTGCCGAACCGCCTGCCCCACCGCCAACTCGTCCCCGGGCTCCAGCACCTGCGCCGCCGCCCCCGGCCACATCGGTGGCGTACGCGGATCGAGCGCCCCCTGCGAGACCCCGAGCGCCCACGCCGCCTGCCGGGCCGCGCCCACCGCCGCGTAGTCCGCCGGCTGCGGCACCACCACCGGCACCCCGAACAGCGCCGGCGCCGCCGCCTGCACGGCCGGCAGCTCCGCCGCCGCACCCAGCAGGAAGATCCGCCGTACGTCCACGCCCCGCCCCCGCAGCACGTCCAGCGCGTCAGCGAGCCCGCAGAGCATGCCCTCGAACGCGGCCCGCGCGAGGTGTTCCGGCTTCATCGACTCCCGCCGCAGCCCGGCCAGCGTCCCCGCCGTGTGCGGCAGGTTCGGCGTCCGCTCGCCCTCCAGGTACGGCAGCATGACGAGCCCGTGCGACCCCGGGGTGGACTTCGTCGCCAGGTCGGACAGGGCCTCCAGATCGGCCACGCCCAGCAGTTCGGCGGCCCCGCGCAGCGTCCGTACGGCGTTGAGCGTGGTGACGACCGGCAGGTGCATCCCCGTGGCGTCGGCCAGCGAGGTGATCATCCCGGAGGAGTCGACGAGCGCCTGCGTGTGGACGGCCATGACGGACCCGGAGGCCCCCAGCGACACCACCGCGTCACCGAGGCCGATACCGAGTCCGAACGCGGCGGCCATGGTCTCGCCGGTGCCGGCGGAGATGAGGAGCCCTTCCGGCGTCGTACCGGCGGCGTCCGAGGGGCCGAGCACCTCGGGAAGCATCACCTGATGCCCGAGCGCCATCTCGACGAGATCCGTGCGGTACTGCCCGGTCGCCGCGTTCCAGTACCCGGTCCCGGACGCCCCGCCCCGGTCCGTGGTCCTCCTGACGGGCCGCCCCAGCAGCTGCCAGACCAGCCAGTCGTGCGCCTGGAGCAGTACGGCCGTCCGCATCGCGGCGTCCGGTTCCGTGCGGCTCATCCAGCGCAGCTTGGTCACCGGCTGCGCGGCCCCCGGCACACAGCCGACGGCCTCCGCCCACGCCCCGCGCCCGCCGAGCGCGTCGACGAGGTCGGCGGCCGCGACCTGGGTCCGCTTGTCGCCGCCGACCATCGCCGGACGCACGGTGTTGCCCTGTGCGTCCAGCGCGATCAGCCCGTTCTGCTGGGACGAGACCCCGATCGCCTGCACACCCTCCAGCAGCCCGCCGCCGGCCGCCTCCCCGAGGGACAGCAGCCAGGCCTGCGGATCGACGTCCGCGGGGCGCCCCCCGCTCTCCGCCGACTCCAACGGGTGCGGGGCATACCCCTGCCTCAGCACGGCCCCTGTGTCCGAGTCACAGACGACAATGCGCGTAAAATCGGGCGAACTGTCCAGCCCGGCGACTATCCCCATGGCAGAAATTCTGCCGCACGGGAAGGGGTGGGAGCGCCGCGCGTGGCTCCGGTCGGCGCGATGTGGTCCCTAGGTATTGCTGGTGCCCCAGTCGTCTCCGGCCGAGCCGTTGGCGTTGCGTTCCCGCAGGGAGCGGACCCGGTCGGCGACCAGGTCCGGCATCCGGTCGCCGACCTTCTCGCTGACCACGTGGTACGCCTTGCCCGCGTAGACCCGCCCCTGCTGGGCGGCCGACTCGGCGGTGTTCCGCACGGCGGGGTTCTGCGCGACCTGTCGCGCGGACTTCTTCAACTGCTCGTAGCGTTCGCGACCGGCCTTCGTGCCGAGCACGTACCCCAGGGCCAGTCCGGCAAAGAACGTGAGCCGATAGCGCATGGCGACCACCCTTCCCTTACGTCTGCGTCGGTCCCTTGCGTGCCCTGTGCGGGCGACGGGCGCGGGGGATACCGATTGGCGGAGCACCCCCCAGCTTGCGCTAATGTATGTGTCGCAGCGAGCGCACGCCCCCTGGCGAATACCCAGGGAGGTACGTTCGATGCAACGAGGCAATCCTCCGTAGCTCAATTGGCAGAGCAGCCGGCTGTTAACCGGCAGGTTACTGGTTCGAGTCCAGTCGGGGGAGCTTCGATCTTCCGTAGCTCAATTGGCAGAGCAGCCGGCTGTTAACCGGCAGGTTACTGGTTCGAGTCCAGTCGGGAGAGCCAGCGAGGATGGACCGAGGAAGGACCCCGTGGGGGTCCTTTTTCATGTTCGGGGGAACCGTGTGCGCCGCGCCGAGGTCCTCAAGGTCAAGAAGCGCATGCGAAGGCCGACCATCCGAAGCAGGAGATCGTATGAGCGGCTATGCTGCGGCAGACGGCGCGCACACATGTACGCGACACGCCGTACGGGGCGGTAGCTCAGCCGGTTAGAGCAGCGGACTCATAATCCGTCGGCCGTGGGTTCGAGTCCCACCCGCCCCACCACTCGCTACGCGAGGAGAAACCTTCTGACCAGGCGTTTTCCTGGTCAGGCGAGAGCCTGTGGGTCCTGGCGGCCCCGTGGTGATCATGTGAACGCCTTGACGCCGGCGCACATCCCCTACGTGGTCTGTTTGTGCTTGACGGTCGCGCTCGATGTTGACGATGTATCCTGGGTGCATACATCGTGGATGTCGGAGGTGCGCGATGTCCGTCACGCAGATTGATCTCGACGACGAGGCGCTGGCCGAGGCCATGCGGCTCATGGGTGCCACGACGAAGAAGGAGACCGTCAACGCGGCCCTTCGGGACTACGTAGCGCGGATCAGGAGGCTCGAGGCCGCGGAGAAGCTGGCCGCTCGAGGTGAGCGCGGCGAGTTCGAGCAGGCCGCAGCGGCGCATGAAGCCGAGAGGCGTGCGCGGCGCGAGGCCTTCGAGTGATCACGTATCTGGTCGACACCTCGGCTCTGTGGCACCTGTTCCGTACCCCAGGTGCGCTGCGCCCCTGGGAGGGACACATCGCCGCAGGGGTGTTCCACCTCTGTGAGCCGACACGAGCCGAATTCCTCTGCTCGGCGACCAGCCCGTCTCACCGAGATGAGCTGGCCGAGGAACTGGACGCGCTCTGTCTGCTCTCCCCGGTTCCGAAGAACGCCTGGCGGTGGGTCGACACCGCCCAGTACAAACTGACCCAGAAGGGCCGGCATCGGGCGGCGGGAGCGATCGACCTGTTGGTGTGTGCGACAGCCGTACACCATGGGCACACCGTCCTCCACGTGGACAATGACTTCGCGACGGTGGCCGGAGTCCTCAAGGAAGTTCAGCAGCGAGACGCACGAGCCTGATCTCCGGAGGCATGACCACGTCTGTCGGTTTCTGACCTCGGTGATCGATGTCTCCGGGGTGCGTCACTACGACCTATCCCCGCATGCGCGAGGCCGACGGCTTCGGCGCACCGAACGAGCTCCTGCCGGAACGGCGACTTTGCCTGGACGGGACGGGCTGCATCCGCTGCGCGTGAGTTCGGCTCCGTGGCGGTCACCGTTGGTCCACACCGCTCTGACCTGTGTAGATGTCGTGGTCCGGCGAGGGGCACGTTTCCGCGGGTGGCGTGTACGAGGCCCTGGGTGCCGGGCCGAACTGCGTGAGCGCGGCAACGGCCGAACTCGTCACCAGGAGCCCGTACACGCCGCCGAGCAGCGCGGTCGGCCGGGCCGGCCAGTCCCATGGCCCACGTCTGCGACGGATGGCGGACTCGGTGCGCCCAGGCGGCCTTTCGGGGGCCGGGTTTCCGTGGGTGTCGGTGCGTGGGTTGTCCGGCCGGGACCGGAGCAGTGGACGACCGGACAACCCCGCGTGCGGTGGGTCATCGTGCGGGGGCCAGGAGCTGGGTGGCCGCCAGCCGCGCGTACAGCCGGTCCTGGGCCACCAGTTCCTCATGGGTGCCCATGGCCCGGACCCGGCCGGCGTCCATGACGACGATCCGGTCGGCGCCCGTCACCGTCGACAGGCGGTGGGCCACCACCAGCACCGTGGTCTCCCGGGCCACGTCCGTGATGACGTCCCGCAGCGCCAGCTCGTTGACTGCGTCGAGTTGCGAGGTCGCCTCGTCCAACAGCAGCAGCCGAGGCTTGCGCAGGACGGCGCGGGCTATGGCGATGCGCTGCCGCTCACCGCCCGACAGCTTCGAGCCGCGATGGCCGACCGGGCTGTCCAGGCCGTGGGGCAGACGCTCCACGAGGGTGTCGAGCTTCGTGCGGGTCAGGACGTCGCGGAGGGCGTCGTCCGTCGCACCGGGCGCCGCGAAGACCAGGTTCTCCCGTAGCGTGCCGGCCAGCACCGGAGCGTCCTGCTCCACGTACCCGATGGCGGACCGCAGCTCGCCCAGGGACCAGTCCCGTACGTCTTTGCCGTCGACCAGGATCCGGCCGCCGGTGGCTTCGTAGAACCGCTCGATGAGCGCGAAGACCGTCGACTTGCCCGCGCCGGAAGGACCGACGAAGGCCGTCGTCCCGGCACCGGGTACCTCGAAGCTCACCTGCTCGTGGGTGTACGGCAGGCCCGGACGGTAGCGGAAGGACACGTCCTCGAAACGGACCGACGCCGGACCCTGGGCGGCTGCCCCCTGCCGGGGCAGGGCGCCGGTCCGCCGAGCGGGCGATTCCGTCGAGAGGCGTTCCACGCCCGCGATGCGGGAGATCGCGGCCGCCCCCTCCTGATAGGAGGTCACGGCGTCGACCAGCCTGGACACCGGCTCGATCAGATAGAAGAGGTACAGAAGGAAGGCGATGAGGGTGGACACGGGGATCTCCCCGGACGCCACGCGCGCCCCGCCGACGGCGAGCACCGCGAGAAAGGCCAGCTGTACGGCGAGTTCGTCGGCCGAGCCGGCCACGGCCTCCCACTTCGCGCTCTTCACACCGTGCCGCCAGGCCCGCCGTGCCGCCGCCTCCACCCGGGCGGTCTCCCGCTCCTCGGCACCGGACGCCTTCACCGTGCGAAACGCCCCGAGAGACCGCTCCAATCCGACGGAGATCTCCCCGACCGCCTCCTGCGACCGCTCGGTGGCCCGCGCGATCTGTGGCATCACCAGCGCGGCGGCCCCACCGACCACCACGACCACCCCCAGCGTCATACCCAGCAGCACGACGTCCAGGAACGCCATCACCACGACCGCCGCGACGAAGGTCACCGCGCCGGTGGCCGCGGAGACGACCGCCTGGGTGCTGACCGCCCGCAGCAGCGTGGTGTCCGAGGTGACCCTCGACATCAGATCGCCCGGCGGGATCCGCTCCCACTCCGCGATCCGCAACCGCAACAGCCGCCCCACAAGGGTGCGTCGCGCGGCCAGGACCACCGACTCCGCCGTCCGCTCCAGCACGTACGCGCCGAACGCCTCGACCGCTGTGCCCAGCACCACCAGCACGGTGAGCGCGATCAGGATCCCGGCGATGGTCCCGCCGGAGGCCAGCCGGTCCACCAGCGCCTTCGTGGCCAGCGGCTGCAGCAGCCCCGCGGCGGCGCCGACCAGGGCGCACAACAGACCGAGGGCGACCGCCCACCGGTGCGGCCGCACATACGCGCCCAGTGCCTTGATCGTCTCCCGGGCGGACAGGGACGGCTCATCCGTCGTCGGAGCGGATGCGGTGTTCACGAAGTTCCTTTCTTCCGCGGTGTCGCGGCGTCACGACCCGGTACGCGGGCCGAAGTGCCGGGGCAGGCAGTCCTCGCGCTCCTTGTGCCGGCGCGGTCTGCCATGCGCCTCCAGCCTTCAAGCCCGGCCGCCACGCGCCCATCCGGCAACCGTCGGGTCCACCCCCGCCGAGTGGCTGAACGACACCGCCCGCCCGGTCGCACCGGACAACGGGTCAGGACGAGACTCCGCCGGTCGGCAGGGCGGTACCCGCCGATCGGCGGAGGAGAGCCCGAAGACTGCCGGATGGTCCGCCCCCGGACGCCCACGCGAGGTTCTCCGTATGACACAGACACAGCCGCCGCAGGAGACGTCAGCTCCGCAGGAGAACTCGCCTCCGCCGCCCCGGACCTCCCCCGAGCC
>NZ_JARGEE010000206.1:0-16174 GCF_033794485.1 Streptomyces sp. MB09-02B | reverse complement strand
TTTTTTTTTTTTTAAAGTAAAGACCGCATACGTGTTTTTTGGCTGGCCGCGTGGGTTGGAGATTGGGTATAAGGGGCATATGCGTGGGGCGCGTGGGTGGGGGTGCGCCCCCGCTGCCGCTGGGCTCTGGCCTGGTTCTCCCACCCGCGCACCGCCGGTTGCTCCTTGGCCGAGAAGTACGGGTCTCCCGTGGGGGTTCCTCGCCGTCGGCGACCGCGGGCCGTCCGTGCGTGCCGCGGGCCGTCGGGGTGGTGCGGGTGGAACATAGACTGGGGTGTTGTCCCCGTTGTCGCGTGGGGCGTACGAACTTTTGTCCGAGAGGCCGTCAGACATCCATGAAGCTCGTCTTCGCCGGTACCCCAGAGGTCGCTGTTCCCGCGTTGGACGCCCTGATCGCGTCCGGGAGGCATGAGGTGGCCGCGGTCGTGACGCGGCCGGACGCTCCGGCGGGGCGGGGGCGGCGCCTGATCGCGAGCCCGGTGGCGCAGCGGGCGGAGGAGGCCGGCATCGAGGTGCTGAAGCCCCACCGGCCCCGGGACGAGGCGTTTCTGGCGCGGCTCCGGGAGATCGCGCCCGACTGCTGTCCCGTCGTCGCCTACGGGGCCCTGCTGCCCCGGGTCGCCCTCGACGTGCCCGTCCACGGCTGGGTCAACCTGCACTTCTCCCTGCTGCCCGCCTGGCGGGGCGCCGCGCCCGTGCAGCACTCGATCATGGCCGGCGACGAGATCACGGGGGCGTCCACCTTCCTGATCGAGGAGGGGCTCGACTCGGGGCCGGTGTACGGCACGGTCACCGAGGAGATCCGGCCGACCGACACGAGCGGGGATCTGCTGACCCGGCTCGCCTTCGCGGGCTCCGGGCTGCTCGCCGCCACGATGGACGGGATCGAGGACGGAGCCCTGAAGGCCGTGCCCCAGCCCGTCGACGGGATCACCCTCGCGCCGAAGATCACCGTGGAGGACGCCCGGATCGACTGGGCCACCCCCGCACTGCGCGTCGACCGGGTCGTGCGCGGTTGCACGCCCGCCCCGGGCGCGTGGACGACGTTCCGTGGGGAGCGGCTGAAGCTCGTCCAGGTCGTGCCGGTGCCCGAGCGGACCGAACTCGCCCCGGGGGCGCTCGAAGTCGGCAAGAACCACGTGTACGTGGGGACCGGGTCGTACGCCGTGGAACTGCTCTGGGTGCAGGCGCAGGGCAAGAAGCCGATGCGGGCCGCCGACTGGGCGCGCGGGGTGCGGATCGAGTCCGGCGAGTCGGTCGGAGACTGAGCGGCTCGGTCTTCCCGGTGCCCGGTGCCCGATGCCCGATGCCCGGTCCTCGATCCCCCATCCCCCATCCCCGATTCTCGATCCCTTTTCTCGCCAAGCCCGTCGTCGCCCTGCCCGCAGGCATCCACGGCCGACGCCCGGTGGTCCGCGCCCGCGGCGTACCCTGGCCGTGGTATCTCGTCCCGTATCCGGAGCACCTTTTTCGTGAGTGAGCAGTCCCGTCCGCGTAAGCCGGGCAAGCCGTACCGCCGTCCTCAGAAGGACCCCGTCCGTATGCTCGCCTTCGAGGCGCTCAGGGCCGTGGACGAACGGGACGCGTACGCGAACCTCGTCCTGCCGCCGCTGCTGCGCCGGGCTCGGGAGAAGGAGGGGCCCGAGAAGTTCGACGGCCGGGACGCGGCGCTGGCGACCGAGCTGGTGTACGGGACGCTGCGGCGGCAGGGGACGTACGACGCGGTCATCGCGGAGTGTGTGGACCGGCCCTTGCGTGAGGTCGACCCGCCGGTGCTCGATGTGCTGAGCCTCGGCGTGCACCAGCTGCTGGGCACCCGTATCCCGACGCACGCTGCCGTGTCCGCCTCCGTCGACCTCGCGCGCGTCGTGCTCGGCGACGGGCGGGCCAAGTTCGTGAACGCCGTGCTGCGCAAGGTCGCGCGGCACGACCTCGACGGCTGGCTGGAGCAGGTTGCGCCGCCCTATGAGGACGACCCTGAGGACCACCTCGCGGTCGTGCACTCGCATCCCCGCTGGGTCGTCTCCGCGCTGTGGGACTCTCTCGGCGGTGGGCGGGCCGGGATCGAGGATCTGTTGGAGGCCGACAACGAGCGGCCCGAGGTGACGCTCGTCGCCCGGCCGGGACGGTCCACCGCCGAGGAACTGCTCCGGGAGGAGGCCGCGGTGGCGGGGCGCTGGTCGCCGTACGCCGTGCGGCTCTCCGAGGGCGGGGAGCCGGGTGCCGTGGACGCCGTACGGGAGGGCCGTGCGGGTGTGCAGGACGAGGGCAGCCAGTTGGTGGCGCTCGCTCTCGCCAACGCCCCCTTGGAGGGTTCCGACAAGGCGTGGCTCGACGGGTGTGCCGGGCCCGGCGGCAAGGCCGCACTGCTCGCCGCCCTCGCCGCCGAGCGCGGGGCCGTGCTGCTCGCCTCCGAGAAGCAGCCGCACCGGGCCGGGCTGGTCGCCAAGGCGCTGGACGGCAATCCCGGGCCCTACCAGGTGATCGCCGCCGACGGGACGCGTCCGCCCTGGCGGCCGGGGGCGTTCGACCGGGTGCTGATGGACGTGCCCTGTACGGGGCTGGGGGCCCTGCGGCGGCGCCCCGAGGCGCGTTGGCGGCGGCGGCCCGAGGACCTGGACGGGTTCGCCCCGCTCCAGCGGGCGCTGCTGCGGACCGCGCTGGAGTCCGTACGGGTCGGCGGGGTCGTCGGCTATGCCACCTGCTCGCCGCATCTCGCCGAGACCCGCGCGGTCGTCGACGACGTGCTCAAGCAGTACGGCGGCGCGGCCGATCTGATCGACGCGCGGCCCCTGCTGGAGGGCGTACCGGCGCTGGGCGAGGGGCCCGACGTCCAGCTGTGGCCGCACCTGCACGGGACGGACGCCATGTATCTGGCCCTCATCCGCCGGGTCGCGTGACGTTCCACCCTGTCAGCCGTCCGGCCCGGCGGTGCTTCCCACCGGTTCCTTCGGCGGCGGCGGTGTGCCGCCGTCCTCCCGGGCCAGCCGGTGGGGCCACCACACCTTCGGGCCGACGTCCAGGAACAGGGCCGTGACCAGCACGGAGCGGACGATGAAGGTGTCCAGGAGGACGCCCAGGGCGACCGCGAAGCCGATCTCGGCGAAGGCGACCATGGGGAGTGTGCCCAAGGCGGCGAAGGTGCCGGCGAGGACCAGGCCGGCCGAGGTGATCACCGCGCCGGTCGTCGCCAGGCCCGTCACCACGGCCTTGCGGGTGCCCTGGCGGGCGGCCTCCTCGCGGATACGGGTGGTCAGGAAGATGTTGTAGTCGATGCCCAGGGCGACCAGGAACACGAAGACGAACAGGGGGAAGTCGGTCGACTCGCCCGCGTAGTCGAAGAGGTGTCTGAAGGCGAGCGCGCTGAGGCCCAGCGCGGCGGCGAAGGACAGGATCACCGTCCCGATCAGCAGGAGCGGGGCGATCAGGGCGCGGAGCAGGGCGCAGAGGATCAGCAGAACCACGATCAGCACCAGCGGGATGATCAGGATGTTGTCGTGGGTGGTCGCCTCGTCCATGTCCAGCAGGGACGCCGTACCACCGCCGACCTGGGCGTCGGTGTCCGGCACCTCGTGGACGGCGTCCCGGACCCGCTCGACGGTGTCCTTCGCGGCCTCGCTGTCGGCAGGGTCGGACATGGTCGCCTCGAAGAGGACCTTGCCGTCGTTCGCGGGTTTCGTGCCGGGTGGCAGACCGAGTGAGTCGGGCACGACCCCTTCCGTGTCGGCGACGACCCGGCCCACCTCCCGGGCCTGCGCCTGGTTGCTGATGATCACCAGGGGATCGCCGCTGCCCGCCGGGAAATAGCGAGCGGATACTTCCTGGCCGACGATCGAGTCCGGTTTGCCGGTGAAGGCGTCGGCGTTGCTGATGCCTTCCGCGCGCAGCTGGATCAGGCCCAGCGAGCACAGCGCGAGGGCGGCCGCCGTCGCCACCCAGACCGTCCGGGGGCGGCGGGAGAAACGGTGGCCCATCCGGGCCCACACACCCCGCTCGGTGGGGTCGGCGCTGCCGAGGTGCGGGATCACCGGCCAGAAGATCCAGCGGCCGAAGATCACCAGTAGCGCGGGGAACAGCGTCATCATCGCGAGCAGCGCGACCGCCACCCCGATGGCCGCCACCGGACCCAGACCGCTCGTGGAGTTCATCTCGGCGGCCAGCAGCACCAGCATGCTCAGCACCACCGTCGCGCCGGACGCCAGCACCGCCGGGCCCGCCCGGTGCAGGGCGAGGGCCATCGCCTCGTGGCGGTCCTCGTGACGGCGCAGCTCCTCGCGGTAGCGGGCCACGAGCAGCAGGGCGTAGTCGGTGCCCGCGCCGAAGACGAGGACGGTGAGGATGCCGGCGCTCTGTCCGTTCACGGTCAGACCGGCGTGTTCCGCGAGCAGATAGATCAGGGCCTGGGCCGTGAACAGGGCCGCGATGACCGCGAGCAGCGGCACCAGGATGAGGGTCGGGCTGCGGTAGGTGAGCAGGAGCATCACGATGACGACGGCCATCGCCGAGAGCAGCAGTGTCGAGTCGATGCCCTCGAAGGCTTCCGAGAAGTCGGCGGACGTACCGCCCGGGCCCGTGATGTGCACGGACATCCCGTTGGCGCCCTCGCCCACATCGTCCCGGATCGAGTCGACCGCGGGCGCGATCCGCTCCCAGCCCTTCTCGTCCATCGTGATCGGCACGTAGACCTGGGCGGCCCTGGGGTCGACCGCGCGGTCGTAGACAGGGCCGCGGGTCTGATCGCCGATGATCTTGTGGTCGGTCAGCTGCTTGAGCTCCCGTACGTCCGCCTCGATCGTCGCCCGGTCCTCGGGGGTCAGGCCGCTCTCCCGGGTGTAGACGACCACGGCCGGGATCTGCTCGGGCCGGAAGCCCTCGGAGATCTCCAGGACCTGGGTGGACTCCGCCGAGCCCGGCAGCCACGAGGCGGCGTCGTTGTCCTGCGCGTCCGTGAGCTTCGTGGCGAACGGCGCCACCACGAACAGCACCACCAGCCACAGCCCCAGCACGATCCACTTGGCGCGCTGCCCGCAGACGAGATGCCCGATGCCCCGGTTGCCTGTCATGCCCACCTCCAGGGTCGCGCCCGGTAAGGGGCGCGGGGCAGAGACATATGCGGCTCCGCCGCGTGGGTGCGAGCGACCACGACGGGCCCGCGGCCGACGAACCACCGTCTACACCCCGGACCGATGCCCGCAACCCCCGGAGGGCATGGCAGGCTTGGCCCATGGCCGCGCAGATCAACCCCAGCATCCTGTCCGCCGACTTCGCCCGTCTCGCCGACGAGGCGAAGGCGGTCGAGGGAGCCGACTGGCTCCATGTAGACGTGATGGACAACCATTTCGTCCCGAACCTCACGCTCGGTGTGCCGGTCGTAGAGTCCCTGGCCCGTGCGACGGATACGCCGCTGGACTGCCATCTGATGATCGAGGCCCCCGATCGGTGGGCGCCCCAGTACGTGGAAGCGGGTGCCGGTTCCGTCACCTTCCACGTGGAGGCGGCCGCCGCACCGGTGCGGCTCGCCCGCGAGATCCGGGCCAAGGGTGCCAAGGCCTCCATGGCGCTCAGGCCCGCTACGCCGATCGAGCCGTTCGAGGACCTGCTGCCCGAGCTCGACATGGTGCTGATCATGACGGTCGAACCGGGCTTCGGAGGCCAGGCCTTTCTCGACATCATGCTCCCGAAGATCCGCCGGACCCGCGAGTTGATCAGCAAGCACGGCCTCGACCTGTGGCTCCAGGTCGACGGCGGCGTCGCCGCGTCCACCATCGAGCGCTGCGCCGAGGCGGGTGCGGACGTCTTCGTGGCAGGTTCCGCGGTGTACGGGGCCGAGGACCCGGCCGAGGCGGTTCGCGCGCTGCGGGCGCAGGCGGAGGCCGCGACGGCGACGGCGGGCTGGGCCTGCGGCCACTGAATGCCGGCCCTTCGGCCACTGAATTGCGGAGGAACGCCCGGGCGAACGCCGAGGCCGACGGGGCACGTCGTGCGTCCAGAGGGCCAAGGAAACGTGAACGCCGTTCCTTCGGGCTGATCGAAAACGTCGGATCTGCAAGGATGAACGGCGTATCCATGTGTGAAGAGCAGTGAGGAGATGACCGTGTCGGGTATGTCGGCGGGCCGGTCAGCCATGCGGATGGGACCCGCTGAGCTGGTTCAGGCGGCGGCCATGGCACGCCGTTTCTACCTCGAGGGCAAGTCCAAGATCCAGATCGCCGAGGAGTTCGGCGTGAGCCGCTTCAAGGTGGCCCGGGTCCTGGAGACCGCCCTCGAGAGGGATCTCGTACGGATCGAGATCCGTGTCCCGGCGGAGCTGGACGCGGAGCGTTCCGACGCGCTGCGGGCCCGGTACGGCCTGCGGCACGCCGTGGTCGTCGAGTCCCCGGCAGACGCCGAGGAGTCCCCCGACCCGGAGAACCTCGGCGAGGTCGCCGCGGACCTGCTCGGCGAACTGGTCAACGAGGGCGATGTGCTCGGGCTGGCCTGGGGCCGCTCCACCATCCACATGGCGGCGGCCCTGGACCGCCTGCCGCCCTGCACGGTGGTGCAGTTGACGGGCGTGTACGACGCCGGGACCGCCGAGCGCGGCTCGGTCGAGGCGGTACGGCGGGCCGCGCAGGTGTCGGGCGGCGACGCCCACCCCATCTATGCGCCGATGCTGCTGCCGGACGCGGCCACCGCGGCCGCGCTGCGCCACCAGACCGGGATCGCGCGGGCCTTCGAGTACTTCGACAAGGTCACGGTCGCCTGCGTCTCCATCGGGTCCTGGGAGGCCGGCATCTCCACGGTGCACGACATGCTCAGCGACGAGGAGCGGGGGCACTACGCCTCCCTCGGGGTCGCCGCCGAGATGTCGGCGCACCTCTTCGACGCCGACGGCCGCCGGGTCGGGCGCGACCTCGGCGAGCGGTGCATCACGGTCAAGGCCGACCAGCTCCGCCGAATCCCCGAGGTCGTCGCGATCGCGGGCGGGCAGCGGAAGGCTGCCGCGATCGATGCCGTGCTGCGGTCGGGGCTGGTGACCAGCCTCGTCACCGACACGTCCGCGGCGGACTATCTGTTGATGGCCGGTCAGACGCCTCGGCCGACGCTGAACCGGGCGGATCCGGACGGGGTGTAGCGCTCCGCTCGGACGGGCGATAGGTCCGCTCTGCGGGGCGTGGGAGCCTCTGCCGGGTTGGGGTCTGGGGGCGGCCGCGGGTTGTGTGGGGTTGATCGCGCAGTTCCCCGCGCCCCTCGCGGGGCGCGGATCGTGCTCGCTCTCGGAGGATCCTCCTAGGCCGCCCACCGCCCCTTGGGATGATCCGTCGGGGCCGCTCATACCCGTCGACATGGGACAATGAGGTACGTGCTCTTCCCCCTGGCGGTCCTGTCAGGGGGTCACCTCTGATCGACCGGGATGTGCGGCACGTGCGTTTCCTCAATGACATCCAGCCCGCGTACGACCTGACGTACGACGACGTCTTCATGGTCCCGAGCCGTAGCGCCGTCGGATCGCGGCAGGGCGTGGACCTGGCCTCCCCGGACGGCACGGGCACCACCATCCCGCTCGTCGTCGCCAACATGACCGCCATCGCCGGCCGCCGGATGGCCGAGACGGTCGCCCGTCGCGGTGGCCTGGTGGTCATCCCGCAGGACATCCCGATCGAGGTCGTCACCGACGTCATCTCCTGGGTGAAGAGCCGCCACCTCGTGCTCGACACCCCGATCGTGCTGAATCCCCACCAGACGGTCGCCGACGCGCTGGCCCTGCTGCCGAAGCGCGCGCACAACGCGGGCGTCGTCGTCGACGAGGCGCTCCGGCCCGTCGGTGTCGTCACCGACGCGGACCTCACCGGCGTCGACCGCTTCACCCAGCTCGAAGTCGTCATGTCCCGGGACCTGTTGCTCCTGGACGCCGACATCGACCCGCGTGAGGCCTTCAACCGCCTCGACGCGGCCAACCGCCGGTACGCCCCCGCCGTCGACCGGGACGGCCGTCTCGCGGGCATCCTGACCCGCAAGGGCGCGCTCCGCGCCACGCTGTACAGCCCCGCCGTCGACGCGAACGGCAAGCTGCGGGTCGCCGCCGCCGTCGGCGTCAACGGCGACTTCGTGGGCAAGGCCGAGCAGTTGCTCGACGCGGGCGTCGACACGCTCGTCATCGACACCGCGCACGGCCACCAGGAGTCGATGATCAACGCGATCAAGCTGGTGCGCGATCTCGACCCCCGGGTGCCGATCGTGGCCGGCAACATCGTGGCCGCCGAGGGTGTGCGGGACCTGATCGAGGCCGGCGCGGACATCATCAAGGTCGGTGTCGGGCCCGGCGCGATGTGCACGACCCGCATGATGACCGGGGTCGGACGGCCGCAGTTCTCCGCCGTCCTGGAGTGCGCGGCCGAGGCGAAGAAGTACGGGAAGCACGTGTGGGCCGACGGCGGTGTGCGCCACCCCCGCGATGTCGCCATGGCCCTGGCCGCGGGCGCGTCCAACGTGATGGTCGGGTCGTGGTTCGCGGGGACGTACGAGTCGCCGGGCGACCTCCAGCAGGACGCCGGAGGGCGGCTGTACAAGGAGTCGTTCGGGATGGCGTCCGCGCGGGCGGTGCGTAACCGGACGAGCGAGGAGTCGGCCTACGACCGGGCGCGCAAGGCGCTGTTCGAGGAGGGCATCTCGACGTCGCGGATGTTCCTGGATCCGGCTCGGCCGGGGGTCGAGGATCTGATCGACTCGGTGATCGCGGGGGTGCGGTCTTCTTGCACGTACGCGGGGGCCGGGTCGCTGGCGGAGTTCGCGGAGCGGGCTGTGGTGGGGATTCAGAGTGCGGCGGGGTACGCGGAGGGTAAGCCGTTGCATGCGAGTTGGAATTAGGGGCGCCTGAGGGCTCGGTGGGAGCTGTGCGTCGGCGGGTGCGGGCTCGTCGTGGCTTGTCGCGCCCACGCGGCGGAGCCGCATATCGAATGCAGCCCCGCGCCCCTGGCCATGGCTGCCGTTTCCCTCTTCCTGACAGCGCACGCGACAGTCTGAAACCCGTCGTGCAACGAAGCTTCGCGCACCCGCCGGTAACGCAACGATCTTGCGTGAGTGCGCAAGGTTGCCGCATTACGCTCGCGAAGCTCTGGCTCATAGGGTCATGCGCTGTACGTGGCGTGGCGGGGACCTCCTGCTCGGTGGCCCCCTGCTGTTCGGTGCTGTCGGTCCTCACCCGCCCTGACCGGCAGCGATGAAGGAGCCACGCGTGCTCGACCAAGGCGCACCCCCGCAGCATGAGAATCGGTCCGCCCCGCCCGCCAGAGGCCTGGGGGCGGGGCTGATGCGCCGCAAGCCCGTGGAACGCCTGGTCGCGGAGGGCGGCCAGGGCGAGGGAGGGTCGCTGCGGCGGACCCTCGGACTGTGGCAGCTGACGATGATCAGCATCGGCGCCACGCTCGGCACCGGCATCTTCGTCGTCCTCGGCGAGGCCGTCCCCAAGGCCGGTCCCGCCGTCACCCTCTCCTTCGTGATCGCCGGTCTCACCGCGCTGTTCTCCGCGCTGTCGTACGCGGAACTGGCCGGCACCATCCCCGTCTCCGGCTCCTCCTACTCGTACGCGTACGCAACGATGGGCGAGCTGGTCGCCTGGGTCTGCGGCTGGTGCCTGGTGCTGGAGTACGGGGTGTCGGTGTCGGCCGTCGCCGTCGGCTGGGGCGAGTACCTCAACGAGCTGCTGGACGGGACCCTCGGCGTGACCATCCCTGCCGCGCTCTCCGCGCCGCCCGGCGACGGGGGAATCTTCAACCTGCCCGCGCTGATCGTCGTCCTGCTCGCGATGGCGTTCCTGCTGGGCGGCGCCCGGGAGTCGGCGCGGGCCAACACGATCATGGTCGTGGTGAAGATCGCCGCCCTGCTGCTCTTCTGCCTCATCGGTCTCCAGGGCTTCCGCTCCGGCAACTACGAGAACTTCATGCCGCTCGGCATGGCGGGCGTCAGCGCGGCCGGGGCCACGCTCTTCTTCTCGTACATCGGGTTCGACGCGGCCTCGACCGCCGGTGAGGAGGCGAAGAACGCGCAGCGCGACCTGCCGCGCGCCATCATGCTGTCGCTGGTCATCGTCACCGCGCTGTACGTGCTGGTCGCCGCCGTCGCGATCGGGGCGCGGCCCTGGGAGGGGTTCGGCGAGTCCGAGGCCGCGCTCGCCGGGATCATGAAGGACGTCACCGGGGACGCGTTCTGGGGCACGCTGCTGGCGGCCGGAGCCGTCATCGCCATCGCGAGCGTGGTGCTCACCGTGCTGTACGGACAGACCCGCATCCTGTTCGCCATGTCCCGGGACGGGCTCGTCCCCAAGGTGTTCTCGCGGGTCCACCCCAGGACCGGTACGCCGCGCGTCAACACCGTGATCGTCTCGCTGTTCTGCGGTGTGCTCGCCGCCGCGATTCCGCTGGGGCAACTGGCGGACGCCACGAGCATCGGTACGCTGTTCGCGTTCGCGCTGGTCAACGTGGCGGTCGTGGTGCTGCGGCGGACGCGGCCCGACATGCCGCGGACTTTCCGGGTGCCGCTGTCGCCGGTGCTGCCCGCGCTGGGATTCGCGTTCTGCGTCTGGATGATGGGGAGCCTCGACAGCGTGACCTGGGTCGTCTTCGGGGTCTGGATGGCCGCCGGGCTCGTGTTCTACTTCAGTTACGGCTATCGCCGTTCCCGTCTCGCGACTCCAGAGAAGTGATCCACCCGCAGTGCTGAACGATCTCGACGAACGCATCGTGCACGCCCTCGCCGAGGACGCCCGCCGCTCCTACTCCGACATCGGCCAACTCGTGGGCCTCTCCGCGCCCGCGGTGAAGCGCCGGGTGGACCGGCTGCGGGCGACCGGGGCGATCACCGGATTCACCGTCCGGGTGGACCCCGCCGCGCTCGGGTGGGAGACCGAGGGGTTCGTCGAGATCTACTGCCGGCGCAACACCTCGCCGGAGACGATCCAGCGGGGGCTGGAGCGGTATCAGGAGGTCGTGGCCGCCTCCACCGTCACCGGGGAGGCCGATGCGGTGGTTCAGGTGTTCGCTTCTGATATGCGGCACTTCGAGCGGGTGTTGGAGCGGATCGCTGGAGAGCCGTTCGTCGAGCGGACCAAGTCGGTGTTGGTGCTGTCGCCGTTGTTGCGGAGGTTCTCTTCAGGATCGCCTGCCTGAGAGCTCGGGGCGGCCGGTTCATTGGCGGGTGCGGGTGCGTCGTGGCTTGTCGCGCAGTTCCCCGCGCCCCTGGGTGGCCGGATTTTTCAAGTCACTCCGCGGTCTTCCTCGCCAGTGCGTTGTTGCCGATCGAGTTGTGGACGCTGAAGCTCACCGCGTCCGGGCGGTAGCGGTCGTCGGACCACTCCACCGGGCGGCCCTCGCGGGTGGTGGTGACCCGCCGGACCCGCAGGAGGGGACTGGTGCGGCGCACGGTGAGGAGCTCGGCGTCCCGGGCGCCGGCCGCCACGGCGTCGATGACGTGCTCCCCGTAGGCGAAGACCAGGCCCGTGTCGTCGAGCAGGCGCTGGGTCACCGAGGGGCAGTCCGCCTCGATGGACTCGACGGCCGGGGAGATCCAGTCGGCGTAGACCGTGCGCTCCAGCAACACGGGCTGCCCGTCGAGACCGCGCAGCCGCAGCACGTGCAGCACCCGGGCGTTCGGGGCGAGCTGGAGGCGTACGCGGTCTTCGGCGCCGGCCGTCCGGTACTCCTGCGTGATCACCCGGCCCGTCGCCTCGCGGCCCATCGCGCGCGCCCACTGGGCGAAGCTGCGCAGCTCCGCGAAGCTCTGACTGCGGCGGCCGGCCAGGACCACACGGCGGGCACCCTGACGTGAGCCGATGAGGCCCTCAGCGGTCAGGGTCGCCACCGCCTGGCGGACGGTGCCGCGTGAGACGCCGTAGCGGGCCGCGAGATCGGTCTCCGGCGGCAGCAGACTGCCCACCGTGTACTCCTCACGGTCGATCGCCCGCCGCAGCGCCTCGGCGATCTCCTCGTGTCGCGCCGCCATGGTCCCCCTCCGCTGGTCCGGTCGCCCGCTGTGCACAGCGCGACCAGCCTAACGACGTGGGGAAGGGGGCGCCGAACGCGGCCTTCCGCCAGGGATTGTGTGGGAAAACGTGCACGAGTATTTCGCCGCCGTTTACGTGCGTGATATGAAGCGCGGACCTAATGAGGCCAACTTGTTCAGACAAGTGCTCCACCCAGATCGTCCCTGCGCGTACCCCTGGAGAGCCCGTGAACCTCTTCCTGCCGAGAACCGCCGTACTCGGTGGCAGCCTCGCCGTCGCCGCCGCACTCACCCTCAGCGCCTGTGGCGCGGCCCCCGAGAGCACGACCACCGCCGACGGCAAGAGCGCGGCCACCGCGACCTCGGCCGAGGACTTCGGCGGCATGGACGCGCTGATCGAGGCGGCCAAGAAGGAGGGCAAGCTCAACGCGATCGCCCTGCCCCGTGACTGGGCCAACTACGGCGCGCTGATCGACGGCTTCGAGAAGAAGTACGGCATCAAGATCGAGGTGGAGAACCCGGACGGCGCCAGCCAGGACGAGATCAACGCCGTCACCTCCCGCAAGGGACAGGACCGCGCGCCCGACGTGCTCGACCTCGGCAGCTCCTTCGCCATCAGCGCCGCCCAGCAGGGGCTGCTCGCGCCCTACAAGGTGGCCGCCTTCGCCGACATCCCCGAGGGCCAGAAGGACCCGAAGGGCCAGTGGTACAACGACTACGGCGGCTACATATCCATCGGGTGCGACGCCAAGCGGGTCAAGGAGTGCCCGGAGACCTTCGCCGACCTGCTGCAGCCGAAGTACAAGGGACAGGTCGCCCTCAACGGCAACCCCACCAAGTCCGGGTCGGCCTTCGGCGGCGTCTGGGCGGCCTCGCTGGCCAGCGGCGGTTCGTTCGACGACATCCAGCCCGGCCTCGACTTCTTCGCCAAGCTCAAGAAGAACGGCAACTACACGCCCGTCGAGTCGACACCGGCCACCGTCGAGAAGGGCGAGACGCCCATCAGCATCGACTGGGACTACCTGAACGCCGGGTACGCCGACGAGTTCAAGTCCAAGGGCGTCGACTGGAAGGTCGTCGTCCCGGAGGACGGCAAGTTCTCGCAGTACTACTCCCAGGCCATCAACAAGGACGCCCCGCACCCGGCCACCGCCCGCCTCTGGCAGGAGTACCTCTACAGCGCCGAGGGCCAGAACCTGTGGCTCGCCGGCTACGCCCGCCCGGCCCTGATGCCCGCCATGGAGAAGGCCGGCACGCTGGACGAGAAGGCCGCCGCCAAGCTGCCGAAGGTGTCGGGCACCCCCGAGTTCCCGACCGAGGAGCAGCAGACCAAGGCCAAGGACGCGCTCGCGCAGGGCTGGGCCAAGGCGGTCTCCGGGTGACCGCCGTCGCCACCGGGGCCGACCCGGCGCTCGGGGCCGCCGCTTCCGTGAAGCGGCGGCCCCGCTCCGGCGGCTGGCTCGCCGTGCTCCCGCTGCTGGCCTTCGTCGCGATCGCCTTCGGGCTGCCCGCCGTCGCCATGCTGAACGGCGCGTTCACCGTCAAGGACCCGGCGACGGGCGCCACGTCGTACACCACGGCGAACATGTCGGCCTCCGTACAAGGGGCCTACCTCACGGCCATGCTCGGCAGTGTGAAGCTGTCCGCCGTCGCGGCCGGGCTCGCCGCCGTCCTCGGGCTGCCGCTCGCCCAGGCCGTGGTGACCTCCCGCTTCCCGGCGCTGCGCGAGGCCGTGCTCACCGCCTCCGGGGTGCTCGCCAACTTCGGCGGGGTCCCGCTCGCCTTCGCGTTCGTCGCCACCCTCGGCAACTCCGGTGTGCTGACCAGGCAGTTGGGCCTCACGGACAAGGGCTGGGACCTCTACAGCTTCTGGGGCCTGGTCATCGTCTACCTGTACTTCCTGATCCCGCTGATGGTCCTCACCATCACCCCCGCCCTCGACGGACTGCGCGTCCAGTGGCGGGAGGCCGCCCAGAACAACGGCGCCACCGGCCTGCAGTACTGGCTCCACGTGGCCCTGCCCGTGCTCGCGCCCTCGCTGCTCGGCGGGCTGGTCCTGCTCTTCGGCAGCGCCTTCGCGGCGTACGCCACCGCCGCGGCCATGGTGGGCAGCTCGATCCCGC
The DNA here is from genome assembly GCF_033794485.1 of Streptomyces sp. MB09-02B. Taxonomy (NCBI): domain Bacteria; kingdom Bacillati; phylum Actinomycetota; class Actinomycetes; order Kitasatosporales; family Streptomycetaceae; genus Streptomyces; species Streptomyces sp. MB09-02B. The sequence goes on along the minus strand of NZ_JARGEE010000206.1, from coordinate 2,075 downwards.
TGGTCACCCTGCAGATCGCCGACGCCATCTCCGGCAACGTCCTGGTCGGCCAGGAGAACGTGGCGCTAGCCCTCAGCCTCGACATGGTCCTGATCGCCGGGCTGGTCATGGCCGTCTACCTGCCCCTGCAACGACGGAGTGCGCGATGGCTGGCCTGAACCCGGGGCGCCCGTCGGCGCGCCGCCCGGCCCTGTGGCGTCCGCTCGTGTTCGCCTGCGCCGGGCTGTACTTCCTCGTCCCGCTCGCCGCCTCCGTGATCTTCACGGTCGACGTACCCGGCGAGGGAATCACCTTCGACGCCTACACGCAGATCCTCGGCACCGACGGCTTCGTCTCCAGCCTGCTGCTGTCGCTGGAGCTGGCCGCCGCGACCATCGCCGTCGTGCTGCTGCTGATGGTGCCCGCCATGGTCGCGCTGCGGCTCGGCGCCCCCAGACTGCGGCCCGTCGTCGAGGTGGTGTGCGCCCTGCCGCTGGTGGTGCCGCCGATCGCGTTCGTCGCCGGCCTCGGCACCGTCCTCAAGTGGGGGCCCGAACACCTCTCCCGGACCCCGCTGTTCCAGACCTTCGTCGCCGTCCAGAACCCCGACTTCCCCGTGGTGCTGGTCCTCGCCTACGTCGTGATGGCGCTGCCCTTCGTGCACCGGGCACTGGACGCGGGGCTGCGCGCCATGGACGTACGCACCCTCGTGGAGGCCGCCCGCAGCTGCGGGGCGAGCTGGCCGCAGGCGCTGGTGCGGGCCGTCCTGCCGAACCTGCGCGGGGCACTGCTCAACTCCGCCTTCCTCACCCTGGCGCTCGTGCTCGGCGAGTTCACCGTCGCCCAACTGCTGGGCTTCCGGCCGTTCGCCGTGTGGATCGTCAACGTCAGCGGCTCGCAAGCCCAGCTGTCCGTGGCCGTCTCGGTGCTCAGCCTCCTCGTCACCTGGGCCATGCTCCTCGCGCTCGCCTCCTTCGGCGGACGTACCCGAACCGCTTCCGCCTCCCGGGGATGAACCATGACCGTGCTTGAGAAGACCGCGACCGACACCGCCGCCACCGTCGAATTCCGGGGCCTGCGCCGGGAGTTCGGCGCCACCGTCGCCCTCGACGGCCTCGACCTGACCGTCCGCCCCGGCGAACTGCTCGCCCTGCTCGGTCCCTCCGGCTGCGGCAAGACCACCGCCCTGCGGATGCTCGCCGGCTTCGAACACCCCGACGCCGGTGAGGTGCTGGTCGACGGCGAGGACGTGACCCGCGTCCCGGCCCACCGGCGCGACGCCGGCATGGTCTTCCAGTCGTACAGCCTCTTCCCGCACCTCAGCGCCCTCGACAACGTGGCCTTCGGGCTGCGCATGCGCAAGGTGCGCACGGCCGAACGACGATCCCGGGCAGCGGAGTTGCTCGATCTCGTGGGCCTCGCCGACAAGGGCGCCCAGTACCCCCACCAGCTCTCCGGCGGCCAGCAGCAGCGCGTCGCCCTCGCCCGGGCGCTGGCCCTGCGGCCCCGCGTGCTGCTGCTCGACGAACCGCTCTCCGCCCTCGACGCCAAGGTGCGGCTCACCCTCCGCGAGGAGATCCGCCGGCTCCAGCAGGAGCTGGGCATCACCACCCTCTTCGTGACGCACGACCAGGAGGAGGCGCTGTCCATGGCCGACCGGGTCGCGGTGATGCACGCCGGACGGCTCGAACAGTGCGCCACCCCGGTCGAGTTGTACAGCCGCCCGGCCACCGCCTTCGTCGCCGAGTTCGTCGGCACGATGAGCCGGATCCCGGGCCGGCTCGACGGCACCACCGTCGAGGTCCTCGGCCGACGGCTCCCCGTGGACGGCACGGTGCCGGACGCCGCGGACGTGGACGTCCTGGTACGGCCGGAAGCGGTCGGCGTACGGGCGGACGGCACCGGAGCCGCCCGCGTCGTCGCCACCGCGTTCCTCGGCGCCGCCATCCGCCTCACCGTACGGCTCGCCGACGGAACCGAGGTCAAGGCCGACCTGCCCGCCCACGAGGCGGCGGCCCTCGGCGCCGGAAGCTCCGTGACCGTCAGCCTCCCCGAGCGGCCGGTACTCGTCGCGGCCCGCCCCGCCACCTGACACG
>NZ_JARGEE010000205.1:0-16192 GCF_033794485.1 Streptomyces sp. MB09-02B | reverse complement strand
GCACACTCCCGCCGGTGGCCCGCCCACCCCAGGAGCGACGCCGGGTGGCCCTGCGCCGTACGACCCGTGGCAGCGGGGACAGCAGCCGCGCAGCCCCTACGACAGCTACAACCCGTACGGGGGCGGCCCGTCCACGCCCTACGGGAGCCCGGCGGCAGGCGGGGCCACGCCCTACGGAGGCACCCCCGGTGGCCGGCCGCCGGCGTACGGCGGCGCCGGAGCCGGTCAGGCGCCCGGGTACGGCGGCACCGTGGGCAGCCAGTCGCTGCCGTACCCGGCCAACGCGTCGGCACCGTACGGCGCTGGCGGCGCCACGCCTCCGGGGAACGCCGCGTTCCCGACCATCACGGCGGGGAGTCCGCCGCCGCCCGGTGTGCCGAGGCGGAGGACGCCCGCGGCGGCGGTCGTCGCGATCGTGATCGCCGTACTGCTCGTGGCGGGTGGCGGCACCTGGGCCGCGGTGAACCTGACGGGCGGTCCGGACCCCAAGCCCTCCGACACCCCGGACGCGCTGTCGTCGCCGAAGTCTGAGTACCCCTACGGCAAGCAGGCGGCCCTCAAGAAGGCGCTGGAGGTGGGCGATTGCGTCAAGGCCGTCTGGACGGGGACGGCGTTCGACTCGGTGCCCGACCTCGGCGTGGTGGACTGCGACGAGGACTGGCCGGACGGTCAGGTCGTGGCGATAGAGACGGCGTCGGACCCCACCGACGCCAAGGCCGGTGGCGCGCGGCGCTGCGGCAGCCAGGCCGACGCGATGGCCGAGGCCCTTCCCGACGCGGGCGTCTACGCGCTCGTCCCGACCGACGAGGGCTTCAGCGCGGCCAAGGGCGGTACGGCGTGTCTTGTCCTCGGCAAGCACGTCCCGATCGGCGGCGAGGTGGGCCGACTCCGGGACGCGGGCATGAACCTGTGGCCCACGCAGATGGCCGTCGGTGACTGCTGGGACTACACCATCCGGGAGGACGAGGGGTACGACGCCCCGCTGACCGACTGTGCCGAAGCGCACACCGACCAGGTCGTCGGATCGGTGCAGGCACCCGACAACATGACCTTCGCCGGAGCCCTCGCCGAAGGCGGAAAACTGTGCACCAACAGGTTCGAGTCGAGTTGGGCGCCCGGAGCTGACCTGATCGTGTCGGGATGGGTCTCCGACGAAGAGGAGTGGAAGAAGGGCTTCAACAAAGTGGTGTGCACGGTGCGCAACGCCGACGTGACGAGGACGACCGGGAAGATACCCACGCCCGGGTCGGTCTGAGGGTCCGGACGCCTCGCGTTCACCTCAGGTTCGCGCGCCCGCTTCCCGTCCGTGCCAGCCTCCCGTCCCGGGGCAGTCGAGGGGTGGGAGGACGGGACATGGAGAGCGGTCCGGCGATCTTCGTGGGAGTGGTGTTCGCCCTGTTCGGGGGCGGGCTGATGCTGTGGACCGTGCGGCGGCTGCGCCTGGGCGAGCCGGTCGCGCAGGGGGTGCGTCCCGTGATGTCGGCGACCCTCGCGAGCGTCACCGCGGCCACCGCCCTGGTGCTCGGGGCCTGGTGCCTCACCCGCGTCTGAGCGGAGGCGGCGAGGCGGGGCCGGCGAGCGGGCGGGGTAACCGCGATGTGACGCTCCGCATAGGCCCCGAACGGATCGCTGAAGACGCCGGGCGGCAGGAATGGCGGTAGTCGGGTTACCGTTCGAGTGGCCGTTGCGGGCTTTTCCCGTTTGACACGGGGGCGGGATGTACCGTCACACTCCGCAGCGTCAGCATGACCCGACCCCCGGGCCGACCGCCGAGCCCCGTGCCAGGCACCGGCCCCAGGGGGCGCCCGCCCCGGGACGCAAGCCTGGGGAGACCCAGCGTCGACCGGAGAGAAGAGCGAAGTTGTCCCCGACCAGCGAGACCGCGAAGGGCGGCCGCCGACTCGTGATCGTCGAGTCGCCTGCCAAGGCGAAGACGATCAAGGGCTATCTCGGCCCCGGCTACATCGTCGAGGCGAGCGTGGGGCACATCCGCGACCTTCCCAACGGCGCCGCGGAGGTGCCCGAGCAGTACACCGGCGAGGTGCGCCGCCTCGGCGTGGACGTCGAGCACGACTTCGCGCCCATCTACGTCGTCAACGCGGACAAGAAGGCCCAGGTCAGGAAGCTCAAGGACCTGCTGAAGGAGTCCGACGAACTCTTCCTCGCCACCGATGAGGACCGCGAGGGCGAGGCCATCGCCTGGCACCTCCAGGAGGTCCTCAAGCCCAAGGTCCCGGTCAAGCGGATGGTCTTCCACGAGATCACCAAGGCCGCGATCCAGGCCGCCGTCGCCAACCCGCGCGAGCTGAACCAGCGCCTCGTCGACGCCCAGGAGACCCGTCGCATCCTCGACCGCCTCTACGGCTACGAGGTCTCGCCGGTCCTGTGGAAGAAGGTCATGCCGCGCCTGTCGGCGGGCCGCGTCCAGTCCGTCGCGACCCGGCTCGTCGTGGAGCGGGAGCGGGAGCGGATCGCCTTCCGCTCGGCCGAGTACTGGGACCTGACCGGCACCTTCGCGACCGGCCGCGCCGGTGACGCCTCCGACCCGTCGTCGCTGGTCGCCCGCCTCCAGTCCGTGGACGGCCGCCGCGTCGCCCAGGGCCGCGACTTCGACTCGCTCGGCCAGATCAAGGGCGCCAACGTCCTCCACCTCGACGAGGCGAACGCCCGCACGCTCGCCGCCGCCCTGGAGAACACCCGCTTCTCCGTCCGGTCCGTCGAGTCCAAGCCGTACCGCCGCTCGCCGTACGCCCCCTTCCGTACGACGACGCTCCAGCAGGAGGCCTCGCGCAAGCTCGGCTTCGGGGCGAAGGCGACCATGCAGGTGGCGCAGAAGCTGTACGAGAACGGCTTCATCACCTATATGCGTACGGACTCCACGACGCTCAGCGACACCGCCGTGGCCGCCGCCCGCGCCCAGGTCACCCAGCTGTACGGCGCCGACTACCTGCCGGCCCAGCCGCGTACGTACGCCGGGAAGGTCAAGAACGCGCAGGAGGCGCACGAGGCGATCCGGCCCTCGGGTGATCGTTTCCGCACGCCGGCCGAGACCGGGCTGACCGGTGACCAGTTCAGGCTGTACGAGCTGATCTGGAAGCGGACCGTCGCCTCCCAGATGAAGGACGCCACAGGCAACAGCGTCACCGTCAAGATCGGCGGCACCGCCTCCGACGGCCGGGACGCCGAGTTCAGCGCGTCGGGCAAGACGATCACCTTCCACGGCTTCCTCAAGGCCTACGTCGAGGGCGCCGACGACCCGAACGCCGAGCTCGACGACCGTGAGCGTCGGCTGCCGCAGGTCAACCAGGGCGACCCGCTCTCCGCCCAGGAGATCACGGTCGACGGGCACGCGACCAAGCCCCCGGCCCGCTACACCGAGGCCTCGCTGGTCAAGGAGCTCGAAGAGCGTGAGATCGGCCGCCCGTCGACGTACGCGTCGATCATCGGCACCATCCTCGACCGGGGCTATGTGTTCAAGAAGGGCACGGCCCTCGTGCCGTCCTTCCTGAGCTTCGCCGTGGTCAACCTGCTGGAGAAGCACTTCGGGCGGCTCGTCGACTACGACTTCACCGCCAAGATGGAGGACGACCTCGACCGCATCGCGCGCGGCGAGGCCCAGGCCGTGCCGTGGCTGAAGCGGTTCTACTTCGGCGAGGGCACGGACGTGACCGGCACGGCCGCGGCCGCGGCCGGCAACGGCGACGGGGACCACCTCGGCGGCCTGAAGGAACTCGTGACCGACCTGGGCGCGATCGACGCGCGCGAGGTCTCGTCCTTCCCCGTCGGCAACGACATCGTGCTGCGCGTCGGGCGCTACGGCCCGTACATCGAGCGGGGCGAGAAGGACGCCGAGGGGCACCAGCGCGCCGACATCCCCGAGGACCTGGCGCCGGACGAGCTGAGCATCGAGCTGGCGGAGGAGCTGCTCGCCAAGCCGAGCGGCGACTTCGAGCTGGGCGCGGACCCGGCGACCGGTCACCAGATCGTCGCCAAGGACGGGCGCTACGGGCCGTACGTCACGGAGATCCTCCCCGAGGGCACGCCGAAGACCGGCAAGAACGCGGTCAAGCCGCGCACGGCGTCGCTGTTCAAGTCCATGTCCCTGGACACGGTGACCCTCGACGACGCCCTGAAGCTGATGTCGCTGCCGCGGATCGTCGGCGCCGACGCGGAGGGCCAGGAGATCACCGCGCAGAACGGGCGGTACGGGCCGTATCTGAAGAAGGGCACGGACTCGCGGTCGCTGCAGACCGAGGAGCAGCTCTTCACGATCACCCTCGAAGAGGCGCTGGCCATCTACGCCCAGCCCAAGCAGCGCGGGCGGGCCGCCGCCAAGCCGCCGCTGAAGGAACTGGGTGAGGACCCGGTCAGCGGGAAGCCGGTCGTGGTGAAGGACGGCCGTTTCGGGCCGTACGTCACCGACGGCGAGACCAACGCGACGCTGCGGTCCGCGGACAGCGTGGAGGCGATCACGCCGGAGCGCGGGTTCGAACTGCTGGCGGAGAAGAGGGCGAAGGCGCCCGCCAAGAAGACGGCCAAGAAGGCGCCGGCGAAGAAGACGGCGACCAAGACCGCCGCGAAGAAGGCCGCGCCGGCGAAGAAGACCGCTGCCGCGAAGAAGACGGCCGCCTCGAAGACGGCCGCGGCCAAGAAGACGGCTCCGGCGAAGAAGGTGGCCGCGAAGAAGGCGACGTCGGCTGGAGAGAGCGCCTAGTAGCTCGGGGCGCGGGTTGTTCGGCGACTGCGGGATCGTTGTGGTTGATCGCGCAGTCCCCGCGCCCCTGAAGGGGCGCCGCTCGCCCCCCCTGACGGGGCGCTCGTCCTCGGCGGCGGCTGGAAGTTCAGCCTCCGCTTCGCTGAATGTGTGCGTTTTGTGTGACTTGGTCATGCGCCGTGCGTGCGTTCGGGCGCTGCTTCTGGGTGTCGGTGGCTGCCGATAGGCTGAAAGCATGATGCGAGCCGAGCAGCCTACGGCCCACAACCCGGCCCCCGACGACGCCCTGGCAGCCGACTCCAGGGAGCGCGCCGTCCGGGCGCTGCTGCGCCGACCGCAGCTGAAACGCTTGTGGAGCGCACAGCTCGTGGGCGGTGTGGGCGATGCGCTCGCGCTGTTCGTGCTGGTCCTCCTCGCCTTCCAGGCGGCGATCGCCGAGGGCGCCTTCGGCGGCGGATACCGGGGCGTCGCCCTGACGGTCGCGACGGTCTTCGGGACGCGCGCCCTCGCGACCCTGCTCTTCGGAGCCGTACTCCTCGGGCCGCTCACCTCGCTGACCTCGCAGGACGGGCCGCTCGACCGCCGCTGGACCATGGTCGGCGCGGACGGGCTGCGGGTCCTGCTCTTGATCGTCGCGCCCCTGTGGATCGACTGGACGCCGGACAACGCGCTCGCGGTGCTGCTGGTGACGGTGTTCGTCGCCGGTGTCGCCGAACGGTTCTGGACGGTCTGCCGCGAGAGCGCGGCCCCCGCGCTGCTGCCGGCGCCGCCGCTGGAGGGCGCGACCGTACGCCCGCTGCCGGACCACATGGACGCGCTGCGGCGCCTGGCCCTGCGTACCGGATTCGTGGCCGTGCCCCTCGCGGCCGCCGTCCTCGTCGTCGCCTCGCTGCTCAACAACCTGCTGGGCGCGGGCCTCGACTGGTTCGGGCAGCACCAGGCCGCGCTCGCCTCGTACGTCGCCGCCGGGCTCTTCGCCGCCTCGCTGTCCGTCGTGACCTTCCTCGACCTGCCCAAGACGCGCACCCCGCGCGCGCGGTCGCCGCTGGAGGGGCTGCGTCGGCCCAAGACCGGTACCGGGGTCGACAAGGGCCGCACGGGCGCGATCCCGCTGCTGGTGCCGGCCTGTGGGGCCGTCGCGGGTGCGGTCGCCGCCGCTGTAGCCGTCACCGTGCTGCACGCCAAGGACATGGGTGGCGGGCCGGTGATGTACGGGCTGTTCGTCACCGCGCTGACGGGTGGCGTGGTCGTCGGGATCCGTCGGGGGCCGTCCGTGCTGCCCGCGCTGTCCCGGCGCCGGCTGCTCGCTCTCGCGATCGCCTTCACCGGGGTCGCGCTGCTCGCCGCCGGCCTGACGCCGGACGTCACGAGCGTCGTGCTCATCCTGGGGCTCGCCGGGGCCGGCGCGGGGATCGCCGCCAACACCGGGCACACCCTGCTCGACCAGGAGGCCGAGGACTTCCGCCGGGCCCGGACGACCGAGCATCTGCACGCTGTCGTACGGGTGTTCGTGGCGCTGGCGGTGCTCGTCGCTCCGCTGGTCGCCGCCGTCATCGGACCGCACCGGCTGGAGAGCGGCAAGTTCGTGTTCGCGCACGGCGGTGCGGCGTTCACGTTGATGCTGGTGGGGGCGTTGCTGCTGCCGGTCGCCGCGTTGGTGCTCGCCAAGGTCGACGACCGGTCCGGCGTGCCGCTGCGGCACGACCTGCGGGACGCGTTGCTGAAGGGCGACGACCCGGTTCAGGCGCCCGCTGCATCCGGGTTCTTCATCGCTCTGGAGGGCGGGGACGGCGCCGGGAAGTCCACCCAGGTCGAGGCGCTCGCCGAGTGGATCCGGGCCAAGGGGCACGAGGTCGTGGTGACGCGCGAACCGGGGGCGACTCCCGTGGGGAAGCGGCTGCGGTCGATCCTGCTGGACGTGTCGAGTGCCGGGCTGTCGCACCGGGCCGAGGCGCTGCTGTACGCGGCGGATCGTGCCGAGCATGTGGACACCGTGGTGCGGCCCGCGCTGGAGCGGGGCGCGATCGTCATCTCGGACCGGTACATCGACTCGTCGGTGGCCTATCAGGGGGCCGGGCGGGACCTTTCGCCCACGGAGATCGCCCGGATCTCGCGGTGGGCGACCGATGGGCTCGTGCCCCATCTGACCGTGCTGCTCGATGTGTCGCCGGAGGCCGCGCGCGAGCGGTTCACCGAGGCGCCGGACCGGTTGGAGTCCGAGCCTGCCGAGTTCCACGAGCGCGTGCGTGCCGGGTTCCTGACGCTGGCCGCCGCGGATGCCGGGCGGTACCTGGTCGTGGACGCCGGGCAGGATCCGGAGGCCGTGACGACCGTGGTCCGGGCCCGGCTCGACGTGATGCTGCCGCTGTCCGAGGCCGAGGTGAAGGCGCGGGAGGAGGCCCGGCGCAAGGCCGAGGAGGAGGCCCGGCGCAAGGCCGAGGAAGAGGCCGCGCGCAAGGCCGAGGAGGAACGGCTGGAGCGCGAGCGACAGGAGGAGCTCGCACGGCTGCGGGCCGAGGAGGAGGAGCGCAAGCGGCGCGAGCTCGAGGAGGCTCAGCGGCGCGAGGCGGAGCGGCAGGCGGAGGAGGCCCGACAGCGGGCCGAGGAAGCGCGTCGTCGGGCCGAGGAGGAGCAGGCGCGGCTCCTCGCGGAGGAGAAGGCGCGGGCCGAGGCGGAGGAACGGCGTCGGGTCGAGGAGGAACGGCGTCGTCAGCAGGCCGCGGAGGAGCAGCGGCTGCAAGCTGAGGCGGAGGCGCGGCGCCTGGAGAAGCAGCGGAAGGCCGAGGAGGCGTTGCTGCGGGCCGAGGAGGCTCGGCGGGTGGCCGCTGCCGCGGAGGCCGAGCGTGCCGCGGCTGTCGCGGCTGAGGCGGAGCGGGCCGCGGCGGAACGGGCCGAGGCCGACCGTAAGGCTGAGGCGGAGCGGGTTGCGGCTGTGGCTGAGGCTGCGCGGGTTGCGGCTGAGCGGGGGGTGGAGGCCGGGGCGGGTTCGGGTTCGAGGCCGACCTCCGGTTCGAGGCCGAGTTCTGGTTCTGATGCGCCGGGTTCGGGTTCGGGTTCCGGTGCGGGCGTCGGTGCTGGTGCCGGCGGGCGGGGCGATGATGCGGTGACCGTGGCTACGCCGCTGGTGACGCCGACGAACGCGTCCGGTGGGCCTGTGGATGAGACGGCTGTGTTGCCGCCGGTGCGGGACGTGTCGGGGGCAGACTCCGAGACGACGGCGAAGTTGCCGAAGCCGTCCGTGCCGCCGGTGCCGTCTTCGGGGGCGGCCGCGGAGGATGAGACCACGGTGCTGCCGCAGGTGCCCCCGGGGGCGGCCGATGAGACGGCCGCGCCCCCGGGGGCGGCCGATGAGACGGCCGTGCTGCCGCCGGTGCGCGACGATCTGGCGCCGCCGGGGTACTTCCGGGACGAGCGGCCTGCGCCGGGCGGGGCGGGCGGCGCGGGTGGGTCCGGCGGGTCCGATGGTTCCGACGGGTCGAGTGGGGCGGCTGGTTCGGGCCGGTCCGACGCCGTGGACCGGACGCGGGAGCTTCCGCAGGTCGACGAGCAGGGCGTGCCTCGGCGGCGGCCTCGGTCGGACTGGGCCGAGGAGACGCCGTTGGACGATCTGCCCACGTTGGCGGACGAGTTGCTGGGGTCGTCGCACGATGAGGATGACGCCGATGAGGGGCGGGGCTGGCGGCGGCGCCGCCGGTGAGTTGAGCTGAGCCGTGGTGGTGGGCGCGTGCCGCCGGTGCGCGTTCGCCGGTGGTCTCGCTGGCCGCATGGTGGTGCAAGCCGGGTCGGGTCGGTTGGGTCGGGGCCGTGCCGGTGCGTCAGCCCGTCGCTCGGTGACCTACTGCTCGGGGCAGATTCTCCGGGTTCTCTGGGCCTCCGTATGCGACGGCTTGACGCACCGGCACGGCCCCTTCCGTGCGTGGGCGGCGGACCTTGGTGGCGGGGGCGATGGCGGTGGCGGCGATGGCGCGGTCCGCGCGTGCGTCGTTGTGCCCGTGATGCCTGTCGTGCCCGGTGGTTGGTCCAGCCTGGGTCGGTCTCCCTCGGACCGAGCGCGGGACGGAGTGTCAGTGGGGTCGCGCACAATGGGGCGCGGTGAGGGTTTTGCGTGACGGAGGCGGTGGGGCATGGCTGTGTGGGACGACCTGGTGGGGCAGGAGCGGCTGAGTGCGCAGCTGGACGCTGCCGCCCGGGACGCGGACGGGATCGTCACGGCGGCGCAGAAGGGGATCGCGCCCCCGGAGGCGTCGAAGATGACGCACGCCTGGCTGTTCACGGGGCCGCCGGGGTCGGGGCGGGTGACGGCGGCGCGGGCGTTCGCGGCGGCTTTGCAGTGCGTGAGTCCGGACCGGGCGCTCGGGGGGAGCCCAGGATGCGGGTTCTGCGACGGATGTCATACGGCGCTGGTGGGGACGCACGCCGATGTGAGCACCGTGGCGGCGGTGGGCACCCAGATCCTGGCCGACGACATGCGGGACACGGTGCGGAAGTCGTTCACGTCGCCGGCGAACGGACGCTGGCAGGTGATCCTGGTCGAGGACGCCGAGCGGCTGAACGAGAAGTCGGCGAACGCCGTGCTGAAGGCCGTGGAGGAGCCCGCCCCACGGACGGTGTGGATGCTGTGCGCGCCGTCGTTGGAGGACGTGCTGCCGACGATCCGGTCGCGGTGCCGGCATGTAGCACTGCTCACACCGTCGGTGGACGCGGTGGCGGACATGCTCGTACGGCGGGAGGGCATCGAGCCGGAGGCGGCGGCGATGGCCGCGCGGGCGACTCAGGGGCACATCGAGCGGGCCCGGCGGCTGGCCACCGATCCGCGGGCCCGGGAGCGGCGGGCGGCTGTGCTGAAGCTGCCGTTGCGGGTCGAGGACATCGGCGGGTGCCTGAAGGCGGCGCAGGAGTTGGTGGACGCCGCTTCGGAGGAGTCGAAGCAGCTGGCCGAAGAGGTCGACACCAAGGAGACCGAGGAGCTGAAGGCGGCGCTGGGCGCGGTGCAGGGCGGGCGTATGCCGCGCGGTACGGCCGGGGTGATGAAGGACCTGGAGGACAAGCAGAAGCGGCGGCGTACGCGGGCGCAGCGGGACAGTCTGGACCTCGCGCTGACCGAGCTCACCGGTTTCTACCGGGATGTGCTGGCTCTGCAGCTGGGCTCCCGGGTCGCGCTCGCCAATGTCGAGGTGCGGGACAGTCTGGAGCGGTTGGCGCGGGGAGGCACCCCCGAGGCCACGTTGCGGCGCATGGACGCGATCGCGGCGTGCAGAGAGGCGTTGGACCGCAACGTGGCGCCTCTGCTGGCCGTTGAGGCGATGACGATGGCGCTGCGTGCAGGGTGAGGGTCAGCGCGGAGTGAGGCGGCGGCCTGCGGGCGGCGTTCGGTTGACCGTGTCACTCGTACGAGGAGCGTTCGTTGCTGTTCGTGATGAATTGAGTGGTTCTGGTTACGCTCGCGAGATGCACACCAGGCGTACTTCCCGGCCGAACCGGTCCCTGCGGGCCGGCGGCGCGTTGCTCGCTGCCGCCGCGCTGCTCGTCGCGGGCTGCTCCTCCGGTCACTCCAGCGCGGCGGTCACGACCCCCGACGCGGGGCCGGCCCTCGGCGCGCTGCCCCGTGCGACTCCGTCGACGCTGGCCCCGTACTACGAGCAGAAGCTGAGCTGGCGGGGCTGCGAGACCCCCGGTTTCCAGTGCGCCACGATGAAGGCACCCCTCGACTACGCGAAGCCGGGCGACGGGGACATCAAGCTGGCCGTCTCGCGGCGCAAGGCGACCGGACCGGGGAAGCGGCTCGGCTCGCTGCTGGTCAACCCGGGCGGCCCCGGCGGCTCGGCGGTCGGCTATGTGCAGCGGTACGCGGGCATCGGCTACCCGGCCGAGGTGCGGGCGCGGTACGACATGGTGGCCGTCGACCCCAGGGGCGTGGCCGGCAGCGAGCCGGTCGAATGTCTCACCGGGCGCCAGATGGACACGTACACGCAGACCGATCTCACCCCGGACGACACGGCGGAGAAGGGCCGGCTGGTCGCCGCCTACAAGCGGTTCGCGGAGGGGTGCGGGGAGCGGGCGCCGAAGCTGCTGAGGCACGTCTCCACGGTCGAGGCCGCCCGGGACATGGACATCCTGCGGGCCCTGCTGGGCGACGAGAAGCTGACGTACGTCGGCGCCTCGTACGGGACGTTCCTCGGCGCGACGTACGCGGGACTTTTCCCGGAGCGGGTCGGCCGGCTGGTGCTGGACGGCGCGCTGGACCCGTCGCTGCCGGCCCACCGGCTCAACCAGGAGCAGACGGCGGGCTTCGAGACGGCGTTCCAGGCGTTCGCCAAGGACTGTGTGCGACGGAAGGACTGCGTACTGGGGCGTACGCCCGCGCAGGTCGCCGAGAACCTGCGCGCGCTCTTCGAGCGGCTGGACGTCCGGCCGCTCGCGACCGGTGACGCCGACGGGCGACGGCTCGGCGAGTCCCTCGCCACGACGGGCGTGATCGCCGCGATGTACGACGAGGGGGCTTGGCCCCAGCTGCGCCAGGCGCTCACCGAGGCGGTCCAGAAGGACGACGGCGCGGGTCTGCTAGCCCTCTCGGACAGCTACTTCGAGCGGGCACCCGACGGCACCTACTCCAACCTGATGTACGCCAACGCCGCCGTGAACTGCCTGGACCTCCCGGCTGCCTACGACACTCCCGAGGCGGTCGAACGGGCCCTCCCCGAGTTCGAGAAGGCCTCCCCGGTGTTCGGCCGCGCTCTGGCGTGGGCCTCCCTGAACTGCGCGTACTGGCCGGTGGGGCCGACGGGCGGGCCGCACCGCATCGAGGCGAAGGGCGCCGCCCCGATCGTCGTCGTCGGCACCACCCGCGACCCCGCCACGCCGTACCGCTGGTCCCAGGCCCTCGCCTCCCAGCTCTCCTCAGCCCGCCTCCTCACCTACGACGGCGACGGCCACACCGCCTATGGCCGCGGCAGCGCGTGCATCGACTCCGCGATCAACACGTACCTGCTCCGCGGCACACCCCCCACCGACGGAAAGCGCTGCTCGGCGTCCTGATCATCGACGTCTGCGGTGGCTGGGCCGGGGGTCCCCGGGGCCCTCCGACCCGTGGTTCGGGGCACCTCCGAAACTGTGTAGACTTACCGACGTTGCTGATCGCACCATAGTGCGGACAGCGCGCCGCCTTAGCTCAGATGGCCAGAGCAACGCACTCGTAATGCGTAGGTCTCGGGTTCGAATCCCGAAGGCGGCTCCGGCGAAGGCCAGGTCACATAGCCCGTGACCTGGCCTTTTGTGTTGTTCCGGGCATGACGCGTCACACGGCCGGGGTGCCGCAAGATGGCTTGCGTGAGCGATGCGTGAGCGGAGCGGTCCGGCGCCTACTTCCGGGGCTTCTTCCGCTTGCCCTTCTTCTTGGCCCTGGCCTCGGCTTTCGCCTTGGCCGCCGCCTTCTCGACGGCCTTGCGGGCCTCCTCTGCCTCGGTCTTGCGCTGAAGCGGGACCAGCCTGGCGGTGGCCTCGGCCGCGTTCTTGCCGACCTGCGGGAGGACGCTCTGGTAAATGTCCCGCGTGATGCGGGTGTCGCTGTGCCCGAGCGTGTCCGACACGATCTTCACGTCGATGCCGGCGGCGAGCATGAGCGTGGCCGCCCCGTGCCGGAGGTCGTGCAGCCGGATCGGCGGGAGGCCGGAGGCGGCGACGAGGCGCTCGAAGAGGTCGGTCACCTTCCCGGGATGGAGCCAGGAGCCGTCTTCCTGCGTGAAGATCATGCCGGTCTCGACCCAGGCTGATTCCCACTCCTCGCGGTCCGCGTCCTGCTGTTCGCGGTGCCGCTTCAGGACGTTGACGGTGTCGTCGTCGAGCGCGACCACGCGGAAGCCGCTGTCCGTCTTGGGCTCGGAGGTCTCGACCTCCCACCCGTCCTGGACGAGCTGGGCGGAGACGGTCAGGGAGTGGTCATCGAGGTTGGTCTCCGACCAGGGCTGCGCGCATGCCTCGCCCCGCCGCAGGCCGCGGAAGGCGATCAGGTGCCACATCGCGTACAGCCGGTCCTCCGCGAGGAAGTCGAGGAACGCGCCGGTCTGTTCGGGCGTCCAGACCATGACGGGGGAGGGCTTCTCACCCGTCTGCTCCCACCTGGCGACCCGCGCGTCCGTCCACACCAGGGCCTTCGGCTTGCGCACAGGATCGAGCTCGACGTGCGCCGCCGGGTTGAAGGTGAGGATCTGCTGGCCGATCGCGTCGTTCAACGCAGACCGCAGCGTCGCCTTGATACGCAGCCGGGTAGCCGGACCGGTCACACGCCGGAACGGCGGCATGGCATCGATCGCCGTCTTCATAACCTTGCGGCGGGCGCGGTTGCCCGCGCCCTTCCACGGCACGGTGGCCAACTCCTCCACCGCGGCCCGGCGCTGGGCGTTCTGCTCCAGGATCTCGGCATTACCGTCGGCTATAGCCGTGAACATCTCGCTGAGATGGCTCACGCGCAGGCGGTCGAGACGGTGGTGGCCGATCCGGGGCTTCAAATGGAACCGGATATCGGTCTCGTAGCGGGTGAGCCCCGACTTGCGGATGCGCTTGCCGTCGAGCCACCGGTCGAGCCACTCGCTGACGGTCAGACGGCCGATCAGGTCCTGACCGGACTTCAGGCGCCGCCGGGTCTCCTCGACATCGGGCAGCGGCGACTTCTGGTCGCCGACCTCCTCCAGCATGGCGGCGATCAGCGCCATGCCCTCGGGGTCGTCGGTGTCGGCGAGGCCGAGCAGCGCGCGTATGTGATCGAGATCGGCCTGGGCCGCCTTCAGGGAGTCGTAGCCGGCGCGGCTGAAGGAGCGGCGAGTGCCGTCTTCCCGGGGCGGGAGCTCCTGGCGTATGGAGTACGAGCCGTGCTTGCGGCTGGAGAGCTTCGGGCACTGCTTACCGAGCGGCTTCCCGGTGTGGGCGTCGCGGCAGTAGCAGCGGCGGTGGGTGGAACCCTTCAAAGATCGTTCTCCTCTGTGGTGTCGTCGACGGGTGGGTCGACGTCGGCGAGTTCTGGTGGCAGGTGCGGTGGTGTGCCGCCGTCTTCACGGATGAAGGCGCGGGCGCTGCGGAGCCGGTACTTGGCTTCCAGCAATCTTTCGGCGTAGTCGGCTTGGGCGAGTACGGCTTCCTCGCGTTCGGCCTGGTTGGGTGCCGTCTCCGCCTTCCAGCGCTCGTGCTTCTCGCTCTTCAGCGCGGCCAGGGCGGCGCGCTGGTGGCTGACGTGGGCGCGGAACGCGCGGAGCATGTCGTCTTCCATGCCGAAGTCCTCGCTGTCGCCGGTGAACCAGCGCATGGCATCCCAGGTCGGGTCGGAGTGCTGAAGGGGAAGGCGCTGGACTCGGTCGACGTAGCCGACGGGGTAGAGCAGGCAGACCGGGTAGGTCCGCAGGGCTTCGGCGAGGACGAGGACGTCGACCAGGGGCAGGCTGGCGCGGCGGCCGGATTCCATGTTGGCGATCACGTTGCGCGGGATCGAATGGCCGATCTCCTCGCAGCGGTCGGCCAGGTCCTGGGCGCTCATGCGCAGCTCCTTCCTTCGTCTGCGGACCTCGGCGGCCACCGTGGCCATCACTTGGTCCACCCACTCCGGGACGTCGTCCTCGTCATCTCTACGATCCAAACTGCGTTGTGTCATAGAGACACATTAACTTCCCGATGATGGTTAGTGATCGCCTGGAGCCGGACGTGATGCCACGTTCGCCGAGGGCTCACTCAGAACGGAGCGCCGGATGCGCGACAACGAGGCCACCGAGCAGCCCAAGGGCATGACGCGGGAGGAGCTGCTGGCCCTGCCCGCCGCCGTTGACCTGGACACCGGCAACCGGGCGCTCGGGCTGGGCCGGAGCAAGGGCTACGAGCTGGCCAAGCGCGGCCAGTACCCCTGCAAGGTCCTGCGCCTGGGCAAGGCGTACCGCGTCGTGACCGCCGACCTGCTGAACCTGCTCGGCCTGGCCGCATGACCACCCCGGCCCATAGCAGACGCTTCTGCGCTGAGCTGACACAGAAACGCTGGACTGTGTCGGGGCGTGGACGTACTGTCCGTGTTCCCTCGCCCCGGTCAGGGAAGCGAGAAAGCCCCCGGCGCGCCAACGCCGGAGGCTCCGCACACTCCACTGCCCGCATTCCAACGAACGACCTGCGTGAGTCGGGCCTGCATGCCCGACGTCACCGGATAAGGAGCTGCCCTGTGCAACCTACGACACCCGAGCCGCATTCCGCACCCGGCAAAGCGGTATGGCCGACGGTCGCGGTGCCCGGCCGGCCCGGTTCCGCGCCCGAAGCCGCCCCGGCGGCCGATGAGCGGGCGCCGGATACGGTTCCGGTGGATCAGCCCGCTGAGGAAGCGGTGCCGGATCCAGAGCCGACGTACGGCTCCGAGCTGCTGGACGAGCTGCGTGCCCAGATAGCCCAGTTCGTGATCCTGCCCTCCCAGCAAGCGCTGGACGCGGTCACGCTGTGGGTGGCGGCTACGCACCTGCAGCCCGCGTGGCAGCACGCCCCGCGCCTGGCGGTGGTCGGACCGGCGAAGCGGTGCGGCAAGTCACGGCTCCTGGACGTGCTGACCGAGACGGTCCACGAGCCGATGCTCACCATCAACACCACGCCCGCGGCCATCTTCCGCTCCATCACCGACGAACCGCCCACGCTCCTGGTGGACGAGGCGGACACCATCTTCGGCACGCCGAAGCAGGCGGAGAAGAACGAGGAGATGCGCGGCCTGCTCAACGCCGGCCACCAGCGCAACCGCTACGTCACTCGCGTCGTCGGCAACGACCACACCCCGCACCGGTTCGCCACCTTCGCCATGGCGGCGCTGGCGGGGATCGGCGACCTGCCCGACACGATCATGGACCGGTCGGTCGTCATCCGCATGCGCCGCCGGGCGGAGGGCGAGAGCGTCAAGCCCTTCCGCTCCCGCCGCGACATCCCGGCCCTTCACGATCTGCGGGACCGTATCGCCGCCTGGGCCAGGCCGCTGCTGGACGAGGCGGCGGATCTGGAACCGGCGATGCCGGTGGAGGACCGGGCTGCCGACACCTGGGAGCCCTTGATCATCGTCGCCGACCTTGCTTCCGGGCCCTGGCCCCGCCGTGCCCGCGAGGCGTGTGCCCGGATGGTGGCTGCGGAGATCGAGGCCGAGGAGGACCAGCCCGGCGAGGCCCGGATCCTCGCCGACATCCGCAGGGTCTTCGTCGCCCAGCGCGAGGCCGACAGCCTCTCCACTGACGAGCTGCTGCACCACCTGCGGCAGAACGCCGAGAGCCCGTGGGCGGAATGGGGGCGCCACGGGCTGAGCTCCCGCGAACTGGCGGCGATGCTGCGCCGGTACGACATCAAGCCCGGCAACGTCCGCCTCGCCGACGGAACCCAGCGCAAGGGCTACATGCGCCACAAGTTCCTCGACGCATGGCGGCGCTACTGCCCCACCGTTCACGCAGTGAACGCCGAGCCCACCGCCCCCGCCTCGGGCTGAGC